>CAZMMY010000192.1:0-4417 GCA_964567495.1 uncultured bacterium | reverse complement strand
AGCCTGTATTTAGCGAGGAATATTACCGCTATCTTGGAGAATTTTATATCTGGAAGCGCTTTTATGAACATGCGGAGCTATATGGTGTCCATCTTCCGCTTGGCGGCAATCGATTTCACACGCGCCAGATGGCGAGCCATGACGAAGCCTTGAATATTTATAAAAAAATTGCCAGCACGTTTGTGCCGGACAATAAATTTTCCCTGAGAAAAGCAGCGCGTTCCCTTGGGCTCGACCGGATTGCATTTCTGAAAAAGTTTTTAAACAGCCGCCTTGGGTACCGTTTCTGCGCAGTCAGGGGGATTTTCGAAAACGGCAGGGTTGTCTGGCGCAGCAGGTACAGGCGATTTTTCGTCTGATATGAAGCTGCTGTTTGCTGATATGCAGGTGCCGGCACCTGAAAAAGGCGCCGGAAATCCGCGCGCGCATGAAATGATTTTTGCGATAAAAAATCTGGGGCACGAATTGACGGTTTATCCTCATACGGTCAAAACGCTGCCGGAGAATCGTAAAAACGAATATCGGGATTTCGGGGTGGGAATCATTACAGAAGAAAGAGACCTTTTTGCGCCGCAGAATAGAAACCGTTATGACATTGTTATTGTCAGCCGGCCTGATGTGTTTGCCGCGGTCCGCGGGCGCATGCGCGAGCATTTTCCCAAGGCCGCGCTGGTGTATGACGCCGAGGCGCTCTTTTCTGAGCGTGAAATTCTGAAAAACCGCATCTTCGGCAGGCTGGACCTCATCCCCGAAGCTGAAAAAAGCCTCGCTTGGGAATTCAAGCTGGCCCGGAAGGCCGACTATGTCGTTTCAGTTTCAAATCTTGAAATGAGAAAAATGCGCGAGAGAGGTGCGGTGACCAATATTTCTGTGTGGGGCCAGCCGTTTGAACCGCAGCCCGGAAGCAGAGGGTTCGAGCAGCGCGCGGGCCTTTTTTTTGCGGGAGGTTATCTGGTGCCGGAATCCCCCAATGAACATGCCTTGGTTTATTTTACGCGCGAAATTTTTCCGGCAGTCAACCGCCGGCTGGCCTGCGGGTTCCGTATTGCGGGCATGGACCCCTGCGCTTCCATAAAAGCGCTGGGGTCACCTTCCATTAAAGTCCTGGGATATGTGCCCGATCTCGGGCCGGAATACGACAGCGCGCGTATTTTCGTGGTGCCGCATCTTTTCTCAGCTGGAATTCCCGCCAAGCTGTTTGAAACCATGAGCCGCGGCCTTCCGGCTGTTGTGTCGCGGCATATTGCGGAACAGCTGCAGGTTGAAACGGAGGATTTATTTCTGATTGCGAGCAGCCCAGCCGAATTTTCCGAAAAAATATGCAGGCTTTACCGTGACCGGGAACTGTGGGAAAAGCTGCGGAAAAACTCATTGAGATATATCACTGAAAACTGTTCACCGGAAAAAATGCGTAAGACGATGGCTCTTATTCTAAAAAACGCGCAGAATGCCCGGGCGAAAGCGCGGCTGACGCGGTTGCTGGCCGCTGCTTTCAACGCCGCCCGCCGCTTGGCCGGGAAAGGCTCGCGTGGATAGACGGACTGTCAGCGTGTGTCTGCCCGTTTATAACGGAGAGAAATTTCTGAAGCGGTCGATCGAGAGCATTCTTGAGCAAAGTTACGGGGACTTCGAATTTTTGATCGTCGACGACGCTTCGAGCGACCGTTCTTTTGAGATCGCCGGGTCTTTCCAAGATTCGCGCATCCGCCTGCTCAGGAATGAAAACCGCCTGGGCCTTGCGCGCAACTGGAACCGGTGTCTCGAACTTTCGCAAGGTGAATACGTTACGATTTTTCATCAGGATGACATCATGCTGCCGTTCAATGTTGAAAAAAAGCGCTCCGCGCTGGAAGAGAATCCGGATGCGGGTATGGTTTATTCCGGAATGTTCCAGATCGATTCCGAGGGGCGGGAGATCAAAGGCCATCCTTTCTGGCGGACCTGTAATCCGCCGAGTGAGACTTTGTGGCCCGCCCCGCAGGGTTTCGCGCATTTCAACCGTGAAGACAATCCCGTCTGCTGCCCGGGCGTTATGATGCGCCGCGGAAGCTTTGAAAAGGTCGGCGGCTTCAACCCGGAACTGCCCTTTACCGCAGACTGGGAGATGTGGCTGAAGATCGCAGTTTTTTTCAGCGTTATATTTCTGGCAGGTCCGCTTTTCAAGTATCGGTGGCACGAACAAAACGAGACACTTCGATTTTCACCCAGGCGAAACCTTGAGCAAAAATGGAAAGCCAAGGACGGCGTGTTGCGCCGTTATGCTCCGGAGCTGGCGGGGAGCGGGGAACTGAAAAAACAGAACAATAGATTATTCAGCGGAAAATTCAGGCGTTTGGCGCGCGAGCAGGCGCGTGAAAATATTTTTGAAGCCGCAGTCTGCCTGGCCGTTTCAGCAAAGCTGAGTCTTGCATCATGAGTATTTTTAAAGAGAAAAACAAAAGCGCGAAGCGAGCGGTCCTTATGATTTTTACGCGGGACTATATTGCCCAGGCGCGCACGCTTGCGGAAAGCGTCCGTGATTTCCATCCGGACGTCCGGATTTGCGGACTTGTGGCGGATAATATGGACGTCGTCAGCGAACAGAACGAAAAAAACATGGAACTCTTGCCGCTTGGCGCTCTGGGAGACCAGGAGCTTATCCGCAAAATGGTTTTTTATTATACACCGCTGGAACTGTGCTGCGCGCTGAGGCCGTTTTTCCATCAATACATCCAGCGGCACACAGAGGTGGAGCAGTGGATTTACCTCGATACGGATATGCTTCTGCTTGATTCGCTGGAAGACGCTTTCCGCGCGCTTGAAGCAAGCGATATCTGCCTTACGCCGCATGCCGTCAGGCCCGCGCCGGAAGGCCGCCAGCCGGGCGGCGGTATATATTATGAAACCGGCCATTTGCCCAATGGCGTCTTTAACGGCGGCTTCCTGGGTATCCGGAGGAGCACCGAATCCGGGAGATTCATCGAATGGTTCAAGCAGAGACTCACCTATTACTGCTTTCAAAACCCGGGCTGCGGACTTTATCTCGACCAGTTATGGCTGAATTACGTGCCCGCATTTTTTAAGGGCGCTCACATTTTAAGCGACGAACGCATGAATGTGGCTTACTGGAACCTTAACGAACGGCCGCTTGAACTGCGCGGAGGTAAAATCCACGCGGGCGGAAAGCCGGTTATATTTTTCCACTTCAGCGGATGGAGGGCCGACAGGCCCGAGAAACTTTCCAGCTGCGCTCCGTGGTGCGATCTTTCGGCCAATGATGCATGGCAGACGCTCTCGGGTATGTACCAGGAAAAATTGAAAGGGAATGGCCTGGAGGAGACTTCGCTTGTCCGCTGCCGGTTTAGCTTTTTCAGTGACGGCCGGCCGGTACTTCCTGAAATGCGGAAGAAATACTACGTTATGCTTCGCGAAAACACGTGGACCGGCGGCGACCCGTTCGACAACAGCGGATTTTTCTACGACCGCTTTTGCCGCAAGCCGGTCCGGGTCAGGAAGTTTTTCCAAATTCTTTCCGCCGGTGTTCGGGACGCTTTCGCGGTTTTCAGGAGAGGGCGATGAAAATAGTAAAGCGCGCTGCGCTTTTTTTTCCACTCAATCCCTGGCCATTTTTGGAGGGTTCGCAGAAGCGCTTCCGCCAAACGCTCGCGGCGTTTGCGGCTGCCGGCTGCGAAGTGCATCTTTTAAGCGCGCATTTTTTTTCGGAACGCTCCTGGAACGCCGATAGCATCGCGGCTCTCAAGAAGCTTGGAGTTCGCGAGGTGTATGTATGCGTCCCGAACGCTTTCGACCGTTGGTTCAGTTCTCGTCTCCTTAAAAAACACAGGGCCGGGAGAGCGCTGTTCAACCCTGCTTATCTGAATCCGCCATTTTTCAGGATGTGGGTTTTTAAAACAATGCTTCAATTGCGCCCAGATATTTTCTGGGTCGACTACGCCTTCTGGGCCGGACTGACGGCGTCTGCAGGATGTCCGGCGGCTGTAGACATGAACGACCTTTTATCCTCAAACGAAGCAATGAAGCAGAGGTTGCGGCCGCTCCTGAATACAGAAAAAATTACCGAGGCAGACATGGCTGCTATGCCTGGCGAATTGTTCGAGCCCCATTTTTGGGACAAGCTCCGCTCGGAAATCCGGCCTGAAGAAATTCGGGCTTATAACAGCGTCCGTTATTCGGTCGCTATCACTAAAAGGGAGTCCGCGCTCCTCGGCCCTCGAGCGGTAAAAACAAAAGTTCTGCTGCTGCCTTACCGCGAGCCGGCCTGTCTGATGCGCGGCGAAAGCTCCGGCGAAAGCGTTCTGTTTCCGGCGGGGAGGCATATTTTCAACATCCATTCCTACGTTTTTTTTATTAAAAAAATATGGCCGTTCATTGCGAAAGAAGATCCCGAGTTCCGGCTCCGCGTGACGGGCAGTCTAAA
>CAZMMY010000191.1:0-4518 GCA_964567495.1 uncultured bacterium | reverse complement strand
TCGCAGGCGAGTCCGCTCGATGGCTTCGAACTTGGAAACGGCAAGCTGGCCTTCACCGACCTCGAGACAAAGCACGGCTTTATACCGGCTGAAGGAACGGTCTATTCTCTCGACGCGGTTTCGGGCCAGAGCGGCAGGGACGGCAGCCTCGGCCGCCTTGAATCCGCGGCGCCTGAATTCGACATCCCCTCTTCATGGCAGAATGACACGCCCACGGCCATGATCCTGCGGGTCAAGCGACCTTCGGAAACAGAAGAGCGCCCCTACGTCCTGGTAGAAATCCACGGGGACAAAATCACCCGCATCCTCCACCAGGATTAATTCCGGGAATCAAATAAAGAGAATCACTTCGGCGGGAAACCCCTGCCCGGGCATGGCGCGAACGCGCCATACCCGGCAAGAGTCCGGACTGCAGGTTACTGCTTTTCGAGGGCTTTCTGGGCCTTCTTGGCTTCGGCTTCCGCCTTGGAAGCGGCTTTCTTGGCTTCCGCATCGGCCTTCGCTTTGGCTTTCTTGGCGTCGGCTTCAGCTTTCTTCGCAGCTTTTTTAGCTTCATCATCAGCTTTCTTCGCAGCTTTTTTCGCATCCTGCTCAGCCTTCTTTGCTTCCTTACTTTCGGAAGCGGCCTTGAGCTTGTCGCCCAGGTTCTTGTGTTCATCCTTCGCAAGGGCGGCGGAGGCGTTCATGATCATGGCGAGAGCGAAAAAAGCGACCAGCAAATTCCTTTTCTTCATTTTATTCCTGTCTTTCTATTGGTTGGTTTTGGTTTTTGTTAAGTAAGCGATAAGGGCCAGCGTAACTTTGCCCGTAAGCCAAATCATCATAAGCACCAGCACCATCGCGACGGCCAGGCGCAGAAGGAGGCCCAAGACCAGCAAAAGGGGCCAGAGAAGCATGGCTGCAATCGAAAAAACTCCCATGAGGGCCAGGACAAGCAGCCCTACCAGAAACGCGATCATGCCCGGATGGTGCCGCAGTCGGCTGCGGTTTTAGGGTCGAAATCAGCCACGTTGGTTCCGAACATCCATTCATAGCCGTCAATATCCTTGAGCAGGCAGATACGGTCGCCCCAGAACATGTCGCGCGGCGGCATGCGGGTCTCGGCCCCTGCCCGGAGGGCCTGCTGATAAAGCGCGTTGACGTCAGGCGTATAAACGTAAAAATTCATGGGCATGGTCAGGTTGCTGGTAGCCGGAGACTTGGACGGGCAGCCGGTCGAGCCTTCGCTGGCCATCATCAGGATTGTCAGGCCCTGATACTGCATTTCCGCGTGCATGATTTTGCCGTTTTCTCCCGGCATGCTCATGCCTTTGGCGAAACCAAAGGCTTTTTCGTAAAAGTCCATAGACCTGGCCGCGTCCCTGACAGTGATATGGGGAATAAGCCAGGGGCAGTTCAACTGTGCGGGAGTCTTTTTCATTTCACACCTCTCTGTGTTTGGATTTCGCGTTTATTTTATAATTTTCCAGCAGGTCGCGCAGTAAAAAAACCGCCACCGCCGCGATCATAAGGGAAATGACTTTGTCCGCCAGCTCAACCGACAGCTTTTCGGCGAGGGCCGCGACCGTCCCGTTTGATGTAACTTTCATGAAAAACCGGTAAACAGGCAGTGTTCCTTCGTAGGAAGGCAGGTTGGAAAAATGAATAATGACCTGCACAAGCGCGCTGTTGGCCAGGCCTGTCGCGGCGCCGGAAAGCAGCAGCTTGCCCGGCCTTAGAACGCTGACCCATCCCCTGCGCCAGAAATACCAGGTCATGCCGGCCACGGTCAGGCTGCTGAGCACCCAGATCCACGAGCTCCAGCCCCAGTAAGTTGCGGCAATCAGCACGTTATAAAGAACGGCTGTGATAACGCCGGCCTGCCAGCCGCCGAGGATGACGGCCAGCGAAGTCCCCCAACTGTCCAGGAAGAACGGGAGCTTAAGGTGAAACATCATGACCGACATCACGAAATTGAACATGACCGAGGCAAGCACAAGGCCAACCGGCCTTTCCCGGAAAGGGGTCTGGGTATTCAGGAGGCTGTGCAGGACTTTGTCTTTTTTGTGGCGCTCGATACGCTCTGGGTCGTCCATAGCTTTCAGGTCCATGGCGCTGATCAGACGGCCGAGCAGGACGGCGATGTAGACCACGCCGATCAAAAGCTCCAGCAAAGCCAGGGAGCGCGCGGCCGGCGCGACCGCGGCAAGGTCCGTCCCTCCGCCCGCAAGCGCGGAGAAACTGAAATAGAGGTAGGACGCCGTGTCCGGAGTATGGCCTTCAAAGGCCGGCCGGAAGGAACCGGGAGCGGCGGCCTCGATCAGCATATAAATCCCGGCGAAGATAATGCCAATCAGGATATAGGCGGAGATCGAAGCGTAGATCTCGTTCAGGCCCACGGTCCGGGCGCTGAAAATGCGCTCGAGGAGCGCACTCAGCGTGTAGACCATGAAAAGGACCGCAGAGATACGGCCCGCGACCAGGATAGCCGGGCTCTCCAGAATAACATTGCTCCAGGTGCAGACCAGGATAGGCGCTGCCAGGAGCGTCCCGATGGCCATATACCGGGCATCGTAGCTGATGGCATAAACGCCCGTCAGCAGGGTGCTCGTGTACAGCAGGACATAAATCATCGTCCCGACCGTCGAGTTCTCGACGAACGGGAAAATGAAAATCAGCAGAAGCAGCGAAACAAGAAGCGTCAGCGACTTGTGCTGCCTGAACTGAGAAGTGATTTTTTCAGCCGGCATCAGGCCGAAATGTTACTTCTTTTTTTCGTGGCCGAGCGAGTGAACGTAGGTGTTGATGTTACGCGCCGCTTTTTCTTCGGTGATCACGACGGGTGCCTTGGACCAGCCGTTCTTCTTGATATAGGCGATCATGACTTCGCCCAGCTTGGAATCGGCGGGCTTGCCCCAGACTTCAAAAAGCTCCTTGCAGATCGCAAAAGACGCCTGCTTGTCGCCTTCCTGGCTCGTCACTTTGTAGTTCAGGGTGTTTTGGGAATTCGGAACGTGGGAAATCCTGTACTTCATTATTTGAATCCTCCTGTTATTTAATTACTTTTTAGGCTGCTGGCCTTCTTCGTTAGAGACCTGCGCGCCGTCTTTCTTCTTGTACGTGAACTTGATGCCGCTCTCGTCCATGAACTGCTTCAGATTGGCTCCCCCGGTGGCGTCCAGGTTGAGGCCGAAGAAATCCTTGGCGTTTTCGCCCGAGATGATCCACTTGATGTCGGCTTCCTTACCTATGGAAGCCAGGGCGTCGAACTTGGAGATCATGACTTCCTTCTGGACGTCGAGCAGCTTTACGTTCACAGCCACGTCGTTGAACTGGCGCAGCGCTTCGGCCAGCTTCAGCGTACCTTCGGCTTCCGCCAGCTTCTTGGCCTTGATCATGTCTGCTTCCGCCTGGCCGACCGAAACGATCTGACGAGCTTCACCCTCGGCTTCTACGCTGAACTTGATCTTCTGGGCTTCAGACTGCTGTTCGACCTTCTGCTTTTCGATGTCCGCCTTGCCGACTTCGAGCTTGCGAAGCGCTTCGATCTCGCGCTCGTTGGCTTCGGCCTTCATCTTGGCGATCTCCTGGTTCTTCTGCTGCTCCGCGATGCCGATGGTGCGGTCTTTTTCGATTTGCCGCTTCCTGGAGACTTCCTCGGCCATAGCCTTGGCGATCTCGGTTTCCTTGGTCGTTTCCGCGATGCGGATCTCGGCGTCGCGCTTGATTTCCGACGCGACCTTGCGTTCAATGTCGCTGATGATGGAGCTGGCTTCGGAATCCTTGATGTGCTTCAGCTCGAGGTTGACCAGCTCGATGCCCCACTTCGGGAACACGCCTTCGACTTCGTTAGTGATCGCGGCGCTGAGCGCGTGACGGTTCATGTAAATGTCGAGGATCGTCTGTTTGGTCACAACCGTCCTTCCGATACTTTCGATGATCGAACGGAAGTCTTCAGAAAGCTTCACGAAATCGAAACCCATCTGCTTTTCGGCCGCGCTCAAGAGCAGGCGCTCGGAGGCGAGCTCAAGGTCCTTGATGTTAACGAAACACACGATGTCGCAGACGAACTTGGCCATGTTCTTGTCATTCAGCTTGATGTTGTCAACAAGGATGGTCAGGTTGCTCAGAGGCAGGCGATTCAGCCGTGTAATGAACGGAATGAACCAGTAAGCTGACTTGCCGCCCCGGTGCGAAAAGATGCTCTTCCGGTTGCCCAGGATGCGGACGTGCGCCTCGTTGGGCGGAATGATCCTGTAAAGGCCCAGCATGCCGCCCAGGATATGACGGAGCAGATAGGTAAGGGCGAAAATGACGGCTGCGGTGATACCGAAGGCGAGGACCGACGGGTTAAAGCTGCTGGCGTTCATAAAAACTCCCTGGGGGGTTAGGAGGTTGCCTGGTTATTTAACGCTGCTATTGCCTGCTGCTCAGTGTCACGAACCATGAAAAGCTCATTCAGGTGCGCGATATTGAAAATCTCTTTCAATTCGCCCCGGATGTTGAAAAAAACCATTTTCTTGCCGCCGCCAGACTTGC
>CAZMMY010000190.1:0-4529 GCA_964567495.1 uncultured bacterium | reverse complement strand
AGCCCGACAAGCTCCTGACGGAGCAGTCGGATCATAAGGCGGGCCGCTTTCTCTTCTGATTCTCTGCGCGTTCTTGCCTGCGCGGTAACTTTGCGTGCGCGGTTGATGATGACCGTGGTCTGGGAACCGCCGCCCGGCGTGTGAAGGCTCTGATACTCGGGCAGTTTCTGCCAGCGGCGCTGCACGATTTCCTGCAGCGTGCTTTTAGGGTTGGGATCCAGGCGGAAAAGTTTCTTGGCATCGAAGTAGGCCTTGAAGTGTTTTTCGATGAACGTCTGTGCCGCGGTAAGGCCGCGGTCGAGATAGATAGCGGCGATGAAGGCCTCGAGCGCATCCGCGTAGACTTTGACCTTCAGAAAATCTTTCTGCTTTTTCAGGCTGTAACCGAGCTGCAGGATTTTCGGCAGCTTGATCTCGCGCGCCACGCGGGAGAGGATGCGGCGCGAAACAAGGATGGAGCGCAGTTTCGATAGCATGCCCTCGTCGGCCTCCGGGAAGCTTTCGCACAGCTTGCGGCAGACTACCAGGCCCAGGATCGAATCGCCGAAAAATTCAAGGCGGTCGAAGTCGTGCAGGATATCCCGGATAGGGTTTTCGTTTCTGTGAGAAGGGTGAAGGAGCGCGGCGTCGGCAAGGCGCGGGTCGCGGAAAACAACGCCCAGGACTTTTTTGGGAAGCGCCTTTTTGGCGGCTTTTTTCGTCTTTGCGGATGGGCTTTTCATCGCGTCAAAGTATACGGCAGCCCGGGCGCGATTTAAATCATAAATTGCCGTATCCCTTGCGTTGCAGGGGTGTGGTACCTATAATAACGGACTTTCTGACAATCTGATGCTGAACGCTGCTGTTATCGGAGCCACCGGTTATACCGGGATCGAGCTTGTGAAAATCCTGCTGCGGCATCCGTCCGTCCGGATCACCGGCCTGACGACGCGGCAGGCCGAACCTATTCCTCTGCGCAGTCTGATTCCCGCGCTTCCTTCTGAGATCGACCTCCGAGTCGAACAGTACTCTTTCCCGAAAATAAAAAAAGACGCGGATGTCGTTTTTCTCTGCCTCCCGCACACAGAAGCCATGGAAACCGCCGGGCAGTTCCGGAAGGCCGGTAAGGTTGTAATCGACCTTTCCGCGGATTTCCGGCTGAAAGACTACAAGCAGTATGAAAAATGGTACGGAAAGAAACACACCAATGCGCGCCTTATTAAGGATGCGGTCTACGGCCTCCCGGAAATGAACCGCGATAAAATCAAAAATGCGGATTTAATTTCCAATCCGGGCTGCTATCCGACCAGCGCGATCCTTGCGGTTGCCCCGCTGCTTGCGGCTAAAGTCGTGGATAGAGATTCCGTTTTTATCGATTCCAAGTCCGGTGTCAGCGGCGCAGGCAAGAAACTGACGGCGGCTACACAGTTCTGTGAGGTGGATGAAAACTTTTATGCCTATAAAGTCGGCAGGCATCAGCACACTCCTGAGATTGAGCAGGGACTCTCGAACGCCGCGGGCTCAAAGATCAAAATCACTTTTGTGCCGCACCTCCTGCCGCTTGACCGCGGCATCCTGACGACAGTTTACCTGAAGCTTGCGAAAGGAAAGAAGGCCGCGGACGCCGCGCGCGCTTTCCAGAAGGCTTATGCGGACGAGCCTTTCGTGCGTGTGAAGCCCGAAGGGACCTTCCCCTCGCTCAAAGACGTGCAGCGCACCAACTTCTGCGATATCGGTTTTGTTCACCAGCCCGAAAGTGACCGCTTGATTGTCATCTCGGCAATTGATAATCTGTTGAAGGGTGCGTCCGGTCAGGCCGTCCAAAACATGAACATCCGCGCTGGTTTCGCGGAAGGAGAAGCGCTGCATACATGGTAAAACCTTTTTGGGAAAAAAGAAGAAGGGGGAGCGTCACAACTCCTCTCGGTTTTTTGGCGAGCGGGCTTCATGCCGGAATTAAAAAGAAAAAGAAACGGTTCGACTGTTCTCTGATTCTTTCCAAAACGCCATCCATTGCGGCGGCGACGTTCACCATCAATAAGGTCAAAGCGTGGCCGGTTCTCGCTTCCATGAAAAATATCCAGGCCGCGCGCCATCACGCCATCCTGGCTTCCAGCGGCAACGCCAACTGTATGAACGGACCCAACGGCAAAGAAACCGTGGCCCAGTGCATCAGCGAAGCCGCGCGTGAGCTTGCCATTAAGGAAGAAGAAATTCTGATCGCGCAAACCGGGCTGATCGGCGTTCCGTTCCCGATTACCCGTTTCAAGAAGGCGGTTCCCAAGCTGGTCCGCAAGCTTTCGCCCGAAGGCGGGCGTTCCGCGGCCAAGGGCATTCTGACCACCGACCTTTCCACCAAGGAAGTTGCGCTCTCGTTTTTCCTGGGGGACCGTAAGGTTACGATCGGCGCCTGCGCCAAGGGCGCAGGCATGGTGCACCCCAACATGGCGACCATGCTGTGCTTTATCACCACCGATTGCGTCATCACAAAGCCCCTGCTGAAGCGCGCACTGCGCCATGCGGTGGACGATACCTTTAATACCATCGCCATCGACAATGACATGAGTACCAACGATACGGTGTTCTGCCTTGCTAACGGTGAAGCGCACAATGCCCCGATCCAGAAGATCGACAAGGACTACCGCATGTTCCGCGAGGTCCTGGAAGAGGTCTGCAGGATCATCGCGTATGAGCTGATCAAGGACGGCGAAGGCGTGACTCATATCTGCACGCTCCGTGTCGCGGGCGCCAAGAACCCGACCGAGGCCGAGAAAGGCGCGCGGCAGATCGCCAATTCCATGCTGTTCAAGACCATGCTTGCCGGTGCGGACCCGAACTGGGGCCGCATTGTGGCCGCACTGGGCGCCAGCGGCATTACGCTGAACCCGGATCATTTGAACATCACTATCGGCAACGCCAACGTGGTCAACCACGGCAGGCTGCGGGTGCTGAACCTGCCCAAGGCGCGGCGGGTCCTTCAGCGCAAGGAATACACCATCGATGTCGTCATCGGGAAAGGAAGAGGGAGGGCGCAATTTGTGACCTCCGATTTGACCACGAAGTACGTGCTCATCAACTCCTCTTACTCGTGATGCAGGAACTGGTAGAAAAAGCGACAATCCTGATCGAAGCCCTGCCGTATATTAAAAAATTCCGCGGCAAGGAAGTTCTCATCAAGTACGGCGGCTCCGCGCTGACTTTTGAGGACATCCGCAACAACGTCCTCCAGGACCTTGTTTTCCTTAACTACGTCGGAATCAAGCCCATTCTCATCCACGGCGGCGGGACTTTTATCACCGACAACCTGAAGAAACGGGGCGTCGAGTCAAAGTTTGTCAACGGCCTTCGCGTGACTACCAAGGAAACCATGGACGTCGTCGTTGACACGCTTGCCGACCTGAACATGAACATTGTGCATGACATAAACCGTTTCGGCGCACGCGCCATCGGCCTTTCCGGCCATGACGCGGAAATCCTGAATGTGGTCAAGCACACCAAGGACGGGGACGTCGGCTATGTCGGCGAGGTCACTTCCGTGAACCTGATGCCGCTGAAGGAATTGACCGAGTTCAATATTATCCCCGTGATTTATCCCGTGGGCATTGATGAAAATGGCGAGACCTACAATGTAAACGCCGACGAAGCAGCGGCCAAGATCGCCATTGCCATGGGCGTGCAGAAGCTCATGGTGCTGACCAATGTCAAAGGCATTTACCGCGACTTCAAGGACGAGAACACATTCATGTCCTCGGTCAGCCTCGATGAAGCGCAGGGGCTGATTGACGATAAAATCGTGACCGCGGGCATGATCCCCAAGGTCAAAGCCTGCATGGCTGCGATCAAGGGCGGCGTCAAGAAGGCCCATATTATCGATGGCCGCATCCCGCACTCGCTTCTTCTGGAAATTTTTACCGACCAGGGTATTGGAACCGAAATTTACCTTCCTTCTTAATCAGATGAAAACCAAAGAAATCCAGGACCTGTATCAAGAGTACGTTCTTCCCACTTATACCCAGGTGCCCGTCTGCCTTGTAAAGGGAAAGGGTTCCAAAGTCTGGGACATGGAAGGGAAGGAGTACCTCGATTTTTTCCCCGGCTGGGCGGTTTCGGGCCTGGGCCACTGCCATCCGGCTGTGGTCGGCGCTATCAAGGAACAGGCGCGGAAGATGATCCATGTTTCCAACAATTTTCTGAACCCCAAGCAGGCCCTTCTGGCCGCCGAAATCTCCAGAAGCTCGTTTCCGGGCCGCGTATTTTTCTGTAACTCGGGCGCGGAAGCCACGGAAGCTGCGGTCAAGTTCGCGCGCAAATACGGTTCCGAGACCGGGCGCTACGAAATCATCACTATGCAGCAGTCCTTCCATGGCAGGACGCTCGCGGCTATTACCGCAACCGGCCAGGACAAGGTCAAGAAGGGCTTTGACCCGCTTCCCGGCGGGTTCAAGTACGCAGAGCTTAACAATATTGAATCCGTGAAGAGCCAGATCACAGATAAGACCATCGCGATTTTCCTTGAGCCTATTCAGGGGGAGGGCGGTGTGAACACTGCA
>CAZMMY010000189.1:0-4554 GCA_964567495.1 uncultured bacterium | reverse complement strand
GTAGTGGCGTTTTTCCGATTCGTATTCAACGTGCGAAACGGCAATCGTTACAATTTTAGAATCGTCACGGACCGTGCCGCCCTTCGCGATGTCCGCATATTCCTTGATCTGGGCCATGCCGCGAGCAGCCTGCACTTTGGTGATGGCGCAGGTGAGAGTGGTTTTACCATGGTCAACGTGACCAATGGTTCCGACGTTCACGTGGGGTTTCTTTCTTTCGAATTTTTCCTTAGCCATTTGAATCTCCTAGATTTTTTTGAATTGAGTAATTCTGAATTTAACTAGTAATTCGTTTTAAAAATAATCAGCTGGGAATGGGGCTTGAACCCATGACCTCGTCCTTACCAAGGACGTGCTCTACCAACTGAGCTACCCCAGCATAATGCAGGTGCTGAAGCTAAGAAAAGGGACAGTCCTCTCCCGGCTGGTGAGGTAAAGCCAAAATTATATTGACAAAAAAGGGGCTGTCAACGGCTTTTTTTAGCGAATTTCAGAAAAGCCATCGGGATAAGTGACAATTATACGCCCTTTATGCCGAAGCGCCAGCTTTTTCCGCGCCCAAACCGCCTTTTCTTTTATTTCTTGATTTCGGGGGGGTTATTCTTTAGTATTACATTTCACCTATTGTGCCGTTACTTCAGGAAGGCCAGCTTAAGACGCTGGTCGTTTTTTACCTAAGTAATTGAAAATAAACAACTTAGGTAATAAGGCCTGAAAGCACCGGCCCATGACAGGAGCTTTACCTTGAATAACGCAACTCTTGATGCTGCAACGACTAACGAACAAAAAAGCCGCGAAGACCTTTTAATTCCTAATCCGGTCACCGGCATCGACTATACCGCTTCCGCCTTCATTATAGCCATGCACACCATTGCCTTGGTTGCAGGCCCTTTTACTTTCAGCTGGCCCGCCCTCGCAGTCTGCATTTTCCTTCACTGGGTGTCCGGCGGCCTCGGAATCACACTGGGTTACCACAGGCTTCTGACTCACCGGAGCTTTAAGACTCCCAAGTTCATGGAATATTTCCTGACCCTCATGGCCCAGCTGGCCTGCCAGGGCGGACCTATTTCCTGGATTACCACTCACCGCCTTCACCACACCTACTCGGATCAGCCGCTTGATCCCCATAGCCCCAGGGCCGGGTTCTTTTGGTCTCATATGGGATGGTGCATGGTAAAGAACGCCAACATCGCAAATCCCGAAGTGCAGCAAAAAGTTTCTCCTGATCTTATCCGCGACAAGGGCATGATTTTCATTGAAAAGACCCATATTCTTTGGACTGTCCTGCTGGCTGCCGGCCTTTACGCCTGGGGCGGCTGGTCTTTTGTGGTTTGGGGCATAGCAGTCCGCCTGGTGGCTGTTTACCATTGCACCTGGTTCGTAAACTCCGCTGCGCACATCTGGGGTTATCAAACCTATAAGTCCAACGATGACTCAACCAACCTCTGGTGGGTCGCTCTTCTGACTTATGGCGAAGGCTGGCACAACAATCACCACGCCTTCCAGTACTCGGCACGGCATGGCCTCAAATGGTGGGAGTTTGATTCGACCTACCTGATGATCCAGGTCATGGAAAAGCTGGGGCTGGCGACTGCCGTCAAGATCCCGCCTGCTCGCCTGCTTCAGGAAAAAGCCAATTAATTAATCCGGCTTTCTCCAGCGCCGGTGCATCCAAAGCCAGTCTTCCGGCTTTTTGCGGATCACTTCTTCAATCTTCCTGACGTATTGCTGGGTATTGGCCTGTAAATCCTCGTGATCATTGCCCGTACGGATGGTTTCGAAGGGCTTTTCGAAGCAGTGCTGATAGGTTCCGTCAGCGTTCCTCATCACATAGGAAAAAACCACCGGCACGCCAAATTTTAACGCAAGCACTGCGGGCAAAGTGGTCGTGGAAGCTTTACGGCCAAAGAAATCCACCCATACCGCTCCCTGCCTCTCGTGCTGGTCGATCAACATACCGACCGCTTCCCCTTTTTTGAGCGCCTGGATGGTGCTCCGCACGGCACCCGCCTTATCGATGCTCTCCACGCCGCCCTTCCTGCGGAGGTTACGGATAAATGAATACACAAACGGATTTTTAATAGGCCTCGCAATAGCACAGATAGGCCGGCCGACAAGGCGCGCCCCTGAGATGCCCATGAGCTCCCAGTTGCCGTAATGCGCCAGAATTACAACGATCCCGCGCCCGGCTTTGTACTGGCTGAGGGTCTCTGCCTGATTCACACATTTCCAGAATGATTCCGCTTCGCGCGTCAGGCGCGGAATGCGCACGAATTCCGTAGCCACGCGGATCAGGTTTTGAAAGGAGGCTTTTGCAATCCGGCGGATTTCCTCTTCGGATTTTTCATTTCCGTAGGCCGCGCGAAGATTGGCCAAAGCCATCTCCCTGCGCTTTTTCAGGAGGTGATAGGAAAATGAGCCGAGGGTATCAGCATAAACATTGGCGAACCAGTTCGGCATAAGATTGACCACCCAGGCAAGGAAACGGAGAAGAGAAAACTCCAGAATAAACGCTACATACTTCATAATTTTTTGACCCTTTTCAAGCAGACAGCCGCCAGGAAAAGCCCGGCGATTGTCTGACCGTCGGTAATGGAACCTTTGCGGATCATTTCAAACGCTCTATCCCAGCGGACAAACTCCGCGCGGCTGATACCCTCTGCCCTGTCTCCCTTGCGCCGCAGGCCTTCCAGCCCGGCCGCCAGAAAAACATGCGAAATCTCGCTGGTGATGCCGTTCATTGGCTGCCAGCTGCCGGCTTTCTTCCAGCGGCACGCGCTCAGCCCGGTCTCTTCCTTCAATTCCCGCTTTGCGGCCTTCAGCAGCGGCTGGCCGTCGGAGTTTCCACCCGGAATCTCCCACGAAAGCATGCGCGTGGGGTAGCGGTGCAGCCGGACAAGGCAGATTTCTTCGCGCCCATTTTCCGCGACTACAAAAACAGACGGCCCGCGGGTGTGCAGCACATAGTAATCCCCGGCCCTGCCGTCGGGCCTTTTGACCCGGTCATGCGCGATAGAGTACCACGGGTTCCGGTGCGCCTCCGAGGAGGAAAGAGTTTTCCAGCCTGCCGATACTTTTGGTTTTCTTTTCCGGCTGTGCATGAGGCAAAATACGGTTTGAATGGAATAAAATCAATAAAAATCAGGTTTTTTGCGTGCTATAATCCTCGCCGCCATGCGGGTGTAGCTTAATGGTAAAGTTCCAGCCTTCCAAGCTGGCCATGTGGGTTCGATTCCCACCACCCGCTGTTATATAGTTCGATGCGGATATTGGGAATCGAACAGGAGCCGCCGAGCCTTTGATAGAGATGCGACCTTATGGGAGCATCGACATCCTTCGAGGCGGCGGCTGGCCCACCGGAGCTCTGATAAATTTTGCATTAGCAAAATTTTGACATCAGAGCGGAGGGGCCGATTCCCACCACCCGCTTTTGTTTTTACAGAATAACCCGTCTTAATTCAAAGGAGCTGTAAATGCCGCATCTTATTCTTATCCGCCATGGTGAATCGCAGTGGAACCTCGAAAATCGCTTCACCGGCTGGGTAGACGTGGAGCTTTCTCCTAAGGGCATCAAGGAAGCTGAAACCGCCGGCCAGAAACTCAAGGATTATAAAATAGACAAGGCCTATACTTCTGTTCTCAAGCGCGCCATCAATACACTGGATATCGCGATGAAAAGCGCCGGCAAAACCAGCCTTCCGATCACCCGCTCCAAGGAACTCAACGAACGCCATTACGGCGCGCTGCAGGGCCTTAACAAGGCGGAGACCGCAAAAAAATACGGCGACGATCAGGTCCATATCTGGCGCCGCAGCTACGACATCCCGCCGCCGACCGACAAGACGGAATTCAACCCCGACGGCATCACCGAAAGTCTGAAAGACACGGCCGCGCGGGCGATTCCCTACTTCAACCAGAATGTGATGAAAGATATTAAGGAAGGCAAGAATGTGATTGTTGCGGCACACGGCAACAGCCTCCGAGCCATCGTCATGGACCTGGACAAGCTCACGAAGGAACAAGTCCTGGAGCTCAATATACCGACCGCGGTTCCGATCGTTTACGAAATCGACGGCAGCGGAAAAATTCTCTCGAAAAAAATCCTGTAAGCGGGCTAGCGCCAGGCTGCGGCGCGGGGCTCATCAAGCGGATGGTTCAGGTCAGCCCCGTCCAGTTCGCCGCGGATCCTGTCCAGATAGCCTTTGGCCAGGTCGGTCTCGCGCAGTTTTTTCAGTGTTTCCCAGCCCACGATTTCAATAATATCGGAAAGGGTTTTGACGTTGCGGTATGCCATTCTGCGGAGGTCCACATCCACGTGGTTCTCCCTGCTGCTCCGGCCGTCATCGTAAAAATCTGCCTTGCCCATGGTCAGGATAAAAGAATCCGTATGGAACAGCGCGGGCAGCCCGGACGGCTTGCCCTGGAAATTCCTGAGCTGAAAGTAATTCAGCTGGCCGGATGGGGAGCGGAACAGCTTTACGCTGTCGATCTCGAGCTCCACGAGCCGGAAATGGAGGCCGTTCTCAAAAAGGGTCGAAAGCTCCGAATCCATGC
>CAZMMY010000188.1:1091-4570 GCA_964567495.1 uncultured bacterium | reverse complement strand
CAACAACGTCACAGGCATCCTGCTCGAACCGAAACAGGCCCGGCCTCTTGCCGATGCGATTCTGCATCTTTTACGCAGCCCTAAAGAAGCGGAACGCATCGCAAATACCGGCCATCAAATGGCCAAATCCAGCTTCACCATCTCCCGCATGTCGGACGAGATTAAACAGGTTTATGAAAAGGTTTTAACCCCCCGACGGAATTCTTGACAGAGGGGGACTGCCTGTTATAATCGAACCTCACAAATTTACCGGTTTGTATTTCTACAGGAGGATTTTTGCAATGGCAATTCGAGTTGGTATCAACGGTTTTGGACGCATCGGACGCATGGTGTTTCAGGCCATCTGCGACCAGGGTTTACTCGGAAAAACTTTTGACGTTGTGGCCGTCGTGGACGTTTCGACGGACGCGGATTATTTCGCCTACCAGTTGAAATACGATTCCGTTCACGGCAAGTTCAAGCACGAGCTTTCCACCACGAAGAGCGATGCAGCAAAAGAAGAAGCTGACGTCCTGGTCGTCAATGGCCAGAAGATCAAATGCGTGGCCGCGACCCGCAGCCCCGCCGAGCTTCCGTGGAAGGCGCTGGGCGTCGATCTCGTGATCGAATCCACCGGCCTTTTCACCGACAGCGAAAAAGCGCAGGGCCATATCACTGCCGGCGCCAAGAAGGTCATCATCTCCGCTCCCGCGAAGGGCGAGGTCAAGACCATCGTCATGGGCGTGAACGAAGGCGAGTATGACGCCGAGAAGCACCACCTGGTCTCCAACGCCAGCTGCACCACCAACTGCCTGGCCCCGATCGTCCACGTCCTCCTGAAAGAGGGCATCGGCGTCGAAACCGGCCTCATGACCACCATCCATTCTTACACCGCGACCCAGAAGACCGTCGACGGCCCGTCCAAGAAGGACTGGCGCGGCGGACGCGCGGCGGCGGTCAACATCATCCCGTCGACCACCGGCGCCGCTAAGGCCGTGGGCGAAGTGCTTCCGGCCGTGAAGGGCAAGCTGACCGGCATGTCCTTCCGCATCCCGACCCCGGACGTCTCCGTGATCGACCTGGTGTTCCGCTCCACCAAGGACACCTCGATCGAAGAGATCGACAAGCTGATGAAAAAGGCTTCTGAATCATACATGAAGGGCTACCTCGGCTACGCGAACGAAGAAGTGGTTTCGACCGACTTCATCCACGACAGCCGCTCTTCGATCTATGATTCGCTCGCCACTCTTCAGAACAATCTGAAGGGTGAGAAGCGTTTCTTCAAGATCGTCTCCTGGTACGACAACGAGTGGGGTTATTCGAACCGCTGCGTTGAGCTGGCCAAGTACATCGGCAGCCGCCTTCCTCAAAAAGTAGGCGTCTAGTTTTCAGCACTCAAAAAAACCGCCATCCGGCAACGGATGGCGGTTTTTTTATTTCCAGTGTCGGAGCGCCGCATGAAAATCGTTTTCCATCTCGGTTGGAATAACTCTTCCTCCCGCCGGCTTTTCAAATCCCCGGAGGCGGGCGCTCTATTCACAGATTATGCCGGCCGCATCAAAAAATTCGTTCCCTGCGAAGCCGCGCCGTCTTTCGACTTTTCCAAATCCCTCCCAGCCGGAGAAGTTCTCTGGCTTTGCGACTTTCACTCCAGATCAAAAATGATTTCATCCGAAGAGCTTTCGTCAAAAATCGACGGCCTGTCCGCTTCCGGGGCGCGCATTCTGCACATAGCGATCGGGCCCGCAAATGGTTTCGGCGCTGAAGAGCGCAGACTCATGAAGCCCGACATGATCTGGAGCTTCGGCCCCATGACGCTACCCCACGAACTCGCGGCGGTCGTCGCCTCTGAACAGGTCTACCGGGCCTGGACAATTCTCCGCAATCTGCCGTATCATCAGGGACACTTATAAACGGGAAATAACCTATGCATATTGTCATCGCGGGCGGCACTGGATTTATCGGAAAAAAACTCGTAGCTGAACTGAACGCCGGGAACCACCGGATCACACTTCTGATCCGTAGACCTTCGCGCGCCCCTTCCGGCACCAATATTACGCCCGTACTCTGGGACGGGGAGACACAGGGCAGCTGGTCGGCTTTCCTCGATGGCGCCGACGCCGTCATTAATCTGTCCGGCGCAGGAATTGCAGACAAGCGCTGGACCGCACGGCGAAAACGGGAAATCCTCGAGAGCCGCGTTCATACCGTCCGCGCGCTCATCACGGCCATGGAACGCGCAGCCAAGAAGCCCGGCGTGCTTGTCAATTCATCGGCTGTGGGTTATTACGGAGACGGCGGCAATGAGAGGCTCAGTGAAAACGCCCCCGCGGGCAAAGGCTTCCTTGCCGAGACCTGCGTAAAGTGGGAGCAGGCCGCGCTGGAGGCGGAGAAAATCGGCGTGCGCACCGTCCTGGTCCGCACCGGCATTGTGCTCGACAGGGAAGGCGGAGTGCTGGCCAAAATGATCCCGCCGTTTCAGTTCTTTGCAGGCGGTCCGCTGGGGCCCGGCACCCAATGGATGCCCTGGATCCACCGCGACGACCAGGTGGGAGTCATTCTCCACGCGATGCATAAAACCGATTTGTCAGGTCCCGTAAACGCCGTCGCGCCCGAAGCCGCAACCATGGCTGAATTCTGCAGCGAACTAGGCCGAGTCATGCGCCGGCCTTCCTGGGCACCTGTTCCCGCGCCTGTTCTTAAACTTATTTTTGGTGAAATGTCGCAGCTTTTTCTGGAAGGCGCAAATGTCGTGCCCGCCAGGCTTCTCCGCTCGGGCTACCAGTTTAAATATCCCGGCCTTCATGCCGCGCTGGCCGAGGCCGTCAAAAAAACGGGGGATTGATTCATGCCGACCGCTTCCAAAAAACCCGTACAGAAACTTTTCGCATCGCTCCCCAAAACAGGGCTGTTCATCAACGGCAAATGGCAGCCGGCGCAGTCCGGCAAGACTTTCGCCACCCTCAATCCCGCAACTGAGGAAGTCCTTGCTCAAATTTCAGAAGCCGGCGAGGAGGACATCGAACTTGCCGCCCAGGCTGCCCGCAGGGCCTTTGAATCCGGCCCATGGCCGAAGATGAAAGCATACGAGCGCGAAACGATTCTCAGAAAAATGGCGCGCATGATCATGGAAGACGCTGAGAACATCGCCATCATCGAAAGCAAGGACTCCGGGAAACCGATCCAGGACAGCCGGAACATCGACGTACCCGCGGCCGCGCAGGCCTTCGAGTATTACGCGGGCTGGTGCGATAAGCTGACGGGCGAGACGATCCCGGCTGACCCCGCTTATTTTTCCTACACGCTGCGCGAGCCGCTCGGCGTCATCGGCGCGATCACTCCGTGGAATTTCCCGCTTTGCATGGCTTCGCAGAAAGTCGCGCCCGCTCTGGCGATGGGCAACACGGTCGTTTTGAAACCCGCGGAGCAGACGCCGCTTTCCGCGCTGCGCCTCGCCGAGATCGCGGCTGAAGCAGGCCTGCCCGAAGGCGTTCTGAACG
>CAZMMY010000188.1:0-1081 GCA_964567495.1 uncultured bacterium | reverse complement strand
CTCACCCCCGCGCTCTCGACCGTGCAGACCGGGACCGCTGGCGCCGCGCTGGTCAAGCACCCTGAAGTGGATGGGATTTCTTTCACCGGCGAATATAAAACCGGACAGGAAATCATGAAAAACGCGGCGGGCACGCTGAAGCGCCTGTCATTTGAGCTTGGCGGAAAATCCGCTAACGTTGTCTTCGCGGACGCGGACCTTGAAAAAGCCGCGGAATTCGCATGCGACGGCATCTTTTTCAACCAGGGCGAAGTCTGCTGCGCGGGCTCCCGGCTGTTCATCGAAGAAAAAATCCACGAACCTTTTAAAAAAGCGCTTCTGGCTAAAGCCGAAAAATGGCAGCCGGGCGACCCTATGGACCCGGCAGCCCAGATGGGCGCCGTCGTTTCGCGCGAGCAGATGGACAAAATCCTGAAATACATCAAAATCGGGCAGAAGGAAGGCGCGGAACTGATTCTGGACGGTCGAGAGCCGAAGGTTTCCGCCAAAGGCTTTTTCATAGGGCCCACAGTTTTCGCCAAGGTCAACAACCGCATGCAGCTGGCGCAGGAGGAGATTTTCGGCCCGGTGCTATCCATGCTCCCATTTAAAAATGCAAAGCAGGCGCTGGCTGAGGCCAATGAGAGTGTTTTCGGCCTGGCCGCGGCGGTCTTCACCCGGGACATCACCAAAGCGCACCTGGCGGCCCGCGCCCTCAAGGCGGGAACAGTGTGGGTGAATTGCTATAATGCGGGGAATCATGCAGTACCGTTCGGCGGCTATAAAATGTCCGGCAACGCCAGGGAAGGCGGCGCTGGGGCCCTGGATTTCTACACCCAGCGGAAAGCCGTCTGGATCAACCTGGGTTCCTGAGGAAAAATCCATTGGAAAAAGGGGGCCTTAGCCCCTATAATACCCGCTCCTAAAAAGTTACCCAACACGAGAGAGAGAAATGAATAAACTGACCGTCGAAGACGTAGATTTAAAAGGCAAACGCGTGCTGATGCGCGTGGATTACAACGTTCCCCTTAACGAGCAGTTCGTCATCACCGACGACGCCCGTATCGTCAAGTCGCTTGATACCGTGAAATACATCCTGGGC
>CAZMMY010000187.1:4235-4573 GCA_964567495.1 uncultured bacterium | reverse complement strand
GAAGGCTGTTCATCCAGTAGAGTGTGGACGCTGACCATCCGCCCGAAGCGTTTTTTTCTACCCGGTAATTCCAGGAAGACCAGGCGAGCCGTGTTTTGGGCATGCCCGAGGAATCGGTATGGAGGACCGCATGGTTTTTCTGATATTTGAATTTTGAGAGCAGCCGGGTTTCCAGCGGGGAAGCATCTTTTAGAACCGCGAGCATTTCATCGGCATGGCCGGCGAGCACGGCATGGTCGAAAACCTTTTTTTCTCCCCCGGCGTCGGTGACCAGGACCTTGCCGCCCTCGCGCCGGACTTCCCGCGCGCCGCGGCCGAGCCGCACCTTTCCGGGGAAC
>CAZMMY010000187.1:0-4225 GCA_964567495.1 uncultured bacterium | reverse complement strand
CATGCCAAGCACCTTGTCGCGGTAAACCTTGCTGCCGCCTGTGACGGTGTACCACTGCAAATGCCCGGTCAGGCCTAGCAGGCCGTGGTTCCTGAAAAATCTCACCAGGGACGCCGCCGGGAAATCCAGCATAACGTCGGAAGGCGTGGACCAGACCGCAGAACTCATGGGCACAAGATAGAGATCGAGAAAATCCTGCCCAAGTTTTTTTTTGCGCGCATAGTCCGCAAGCGTGTCGTTTTTAAATTCAGGGTTGTCGAGTGTCTCGAGGCATTCTGTATTGAAACGGTTGACGGCCATGAGGAGCTTCCAGAAGCGCGCGCTGAAAATATTTTTTCTCTGGGCGAAAAGGCCGTTCCACCCCGTACCGCAGTATTCCATCCCGAGCGCGGCGTTCTGAACGCTGAAAGACATGGAGGTCGGCTGGACGGGGACCCGTAGTTCCTTGAAAAAACGGATCAGGTTGGGATAGGTCCGCTCATTGTAGACAATGAAGCCGGTGTCGATCGGCACGGGCACGCCGTCTTCGTCCACGGTCACGGTATGGGTGTGACCTCCGGGCCGCTCCTGCTTTTCGTAGAATGTGACGTCGAACCGGTCCCTGAGCAGGTAGCCTGCGCCCATACCCGCGATGCCGGTCCCGACCACGGCCAGCGAAGGACGGTCGCTCACCGCTTCTCCAAGAGCGTATGGCTGACCAGCCATTCCGCACCGCCGCGGTAGCCAAACATTTCCTCACACATCATAAAAAATATACGCCAGTATGCCCGGCGCCTGCGAAAATGGCTGAAGCCGTAAGTCTCGCGCATAATCATCTTGGTTTCTTTTCCCGCTTCGTCCAGCCTTTCAAGCCAGGCCCTGCAGGTCTTCTGATAATGAGTGCCCGGCACGTTCCAATGGTAGGCCACGCTGAAATGTTCGGGGAAATAGGAAAATATATCAGCGCACGGCATCAGGCCGCCGGCAAAAAAATGTTTTTCGACCCGGCCCTTGCCGTCATGCGGGTAACAGAGCTCGCGGTGCGCGGCATTCTGCACGAAAAGCTTGCCGCCGTCTTTCAGAAGGCCGGAAATTCTTCCCAGCGCGGAGCTATAATCTCCCACGCGCTCGAACATCTCCACGGAAAGCACCCGGTCAAACTTTCGCTCAGAGGAAAAAGCTGCGAGGTCCGCCGTGACAGCCGTAAGATTCGCGAGCTTTCTTTTTTCCGCCTGGGCTTCAATGAATTCACGCTGGGACTGCACGCAGGAAACCGCGGTCACACGGCTGTTGGGAAATTTTCGGGCCAGGTAAAACACCAGGGCGCCCCAGCCGCAGTCGAGGCCGAGGATTTCCTGGCCGTCACGGAGGTCAGCACGTGCGGTAATCAGCGCCAGCATCTGGTCTTCGGCATCGTCCAGGAAGTGCGCGCCCTCACCCCAGAAACCAGAGCCGCAATTCAAGTGGCGGCCGAGGACGTATTGAAAAAAAGTAACGGGCAGAAGGTCTTTTTCGGGCCGGCCCGGGAGCGGAATGCCGCCGTTTTTCATCCGTGAAACGAGGACCTCGAATTTCTGTTTTCTTTTTTCCGGCTTTAGCGAGTATTCCGAGCGGAGCCTCGCGGCAAGACGGCCGCGGATGGATGCGCGAACCAGGAAATCGGGCACTTTTTCGCGGCTGAGCAGAAAGTCGATCATTGGGTCTTTTTAGGAAACCAGGGCACGAACGCGCTGGTGGTTTTCTGGTACTGCCGGTAGGCATCGCCCTTGGTTTTGAGGGCATAGGCCTCGGCCGGCGGAATGCCGCTGATATTCAGAAGAAAATGGAGCATCAGAATAGGCGCAGCCAGGGAAAGAAAACCCCAGGGCGAGCCCAGCGCATAAACAAAATACCCGATCCACATGACCCATTCAAAAAAATAATTGGGGTGCCTCGAATAACGCCACAGCCCGCGGGTGCAGGGCTGGGTTTTGTATGAGGAATGCTTCCGGCATTCGGCAAGCTGCGCGTCGGCCAGGACTTCACCGAAGAAACCGGCGGCCCAGAGCGCAATACCTGCTATTTCATAGAAGGAAAAACCGGGCTCCGGGTTCATGGCTGCCAGTGCGAAAGGAAGGGAAAGCGGCAGGGCAGTCGAGGCTTGAAAAAGAAAGATGAAGAGAAAGCCTGCATTTTCGTTTTTGTAACCCTTGCGGAATTCGGCATAGCGCGGGTCTTCACGCCTTTCGCGGAGCATGCGGACGGCAACCAGCCATGCAAGGCGCACGGCCCAGACTGTGACGAGAAAAGTAAGCGCCGTGCTGCGAAGTACCCTCCCCGGACCGAGGAGCATGTGGACCCAGGCGGCGGCCGCAACGCTGACCGTCCAGCCGATGTCCACGATGCCCGCATTGCGCGTGCGGGTCTGAATGTACCAAAGGGCGGTCATCCATGCGAAAATCAGCGCGGCCGCGGCCGCATACATGCGCAGCAGGTCGTACCAGTCCAAGGGTCAGGCCCGGCGGGTAAGGATGGCTGCGGCGGATTCGCCCTGCTTGAGCGCGCCGAGCTGGAGCCAGACGTAAAAAGCGGTCGAGATACTGCCGAGGAGGACGAATGACACGACCCAGAGGGCCCCGATGGCGGAGTTCTTTTCCTTGTACATGACCCATGCGGAAATAATGATGATGTTGAAATAGAAATCATAAAGCGTGGCGCGCATCCAGGGGATCTGAACCAGCTCGTCAAAGACCTCAAACAGGTTGCTCTCGAGCGAAGTCACGACACTCACGTAAATCATGGCGATCGAAATGGCCGCAAAAAGGAGTTTCATGATGAAATGCGTCCGGGCGTCTTTTAGTAATTCTTCCACGAAATCCTCCGAGGTTAGGGGTTCAGCGTCAGGATGCCGAAACGTCTGAAAATGCGGATCATGAAATACGTCGGGTCGAACTCAAACCACTTGACCGCGAAGTTGGCGCGCGAGCCGTAGCGGTGGTGGTTGTTCTGCATCAGCTCCCCCACCGTCAGAAAATCCATCGGGAAAGTGTTGCGAGACCAGTCACGGTTGTCGAAATTGGAATAGCCGTAGCGATGGCCGCACCAGTTGACAATGGCGCCGTGGATCGGGCCCATAAAAATATGGACGGGCAGTAAAAGGTACATCCACAAGGGCGGCGAAACCAGCAGGTACATGCCGGTGTATAAAACAATCCAGAGAAGCCGGACTTCGTTGCGGTCGGCCCAGCGGTCCATGGCAGGCCAGACCGGGTAATTCCCTTCGAAACATTCCCTGACTTTCATTTTTCCGGAAAAAATAGCCAGATAAACCAGCAGCGTGTTCCACATCATCGCCGCGGGGCTGCGGAAAAATTTCGGGGAATGCGGGTCTTCCTCCGTGTCGCTGTAGGCGTGGTGCATGCGGTGCATCAGCGCGTAAGCGCGCGGATTCAGATAGGAAGAACCCTGCGTCAGGAAGGTCGCGGCGTAAAAAAACTTTTCCCAGAAGGGCCTGAGCTTGAACATCTGGTGCGAGGCATACCGATGGAGAAAAAAGGACTGGCTGAAACCGGCGAGATACCAGTGCAGGGCAAGAAATGAAAACAGGATCATCATTTTCGGCATTATAGCGGCGGCATCCCCTACAGTCAGCAACTTTCCCTTCTGGTTGGTTACCCTTATTACGGCCGGCCGAGGCTCTTGGTTTGGCGTTTTTTTGCCGTATAATCCCCCCTATGGAACTAGAGCTGGAAATACAGAAAATCGTGTACGGCGGCGAAGGCCTGGCTTTCGCAGGCGGCAAGGCCTGTTTTGTCGAAGGCGCACTGGCCGGCGAAACCGTACTGGCCCGTGTGGTGCAGGACAAAAAGAATTTCATGCGGGCACGGATCGTTAGAATCCTCAAGGCCTCGCCGCTGCGCCAGGCTCCGCCTTGTCTCCATGCAGGCGACTGCGGAGGCTGCCAGTACCAGCATATGCCTTATGAAGAAGAACTGCGCTGGAAAGAAACCCAGGTCCGGGAATATTTCGAGAAACAGCTGAAGATCGGTCCGTCGCTCGTGCGCCCCATCGTCCGCTCCACGAAGGAATACGGCTATCGCGGAAGCCTGACCCTCCACCGCAGAAAAGACGGCAGGGGCTACGGCTTTTTCGGCAGGGACAATGAAACCGTGATCCCGGTTTCACGCTGCCTGCTGGCCGCGCCCCCGCTGGACAACACCGCGGCGCTGAGCGCTTCCCTGTCCGGCGGACCCGAAGACGTAACTTT
>CAZMMY010000186.1:2559-4577 GCA_964567495.1 uncultured bacterium | reverse complement strand
GTTCCGGATTTTTGGCGGTTTTGTGATCGAGCTGCCCAAGGGTGATGAAAAGCTCGAAGTCGGCAGCATGGCCACGTTCGCCTGGCAGACGCTCGGCAATATTCCGAAAGTGAAACTGGAATATTCCCGCGACGATTTCTACAAGGACTTCCGCCTGATCGAGAACTCAATGGCCAATGAGGGCCGTTATACCTGGACCGTCCCTGACGACATGGGCAGTAATTTCCAGATCCGCGTTTCCGACATCAACGATCCGGCGACCGAGGCCGTTTCGAGCGGACATTTTTCCATTATCGGGAATTTTCGCCTGATTTACCCCGCAGGCGGTGAAAGCCTGATCGCGGGAACGCTGGCCAAGATCCAGTGGCGCGGCGCAGGCTCCGTTCCCGTCGTGCGCATCGATTATTCCGAAGACGATTTCCGCAAGAGCTTCAACACCATTACGGACACGGCCCCGAACAACGGCGTTTACGAATGGACCGTGCCGAATTTGATCGGCCGCCAGTTCAAGATCCGCATCTGGGACCCATCCCAGCCCGCTTCCATGGACACCATGCAGGCTCCTGCACGCATTGTGGGCGGCTTCAAACTGCTTTCACCCAACGGCGGAGAAGTCATTTACACCGGCGACAGCCAGTTGGTGAGGTGGGAAACCTCCGGCACGATGTCCCGCGTGAAAATCGAGATGTCCTCCGACAATTTCACGAAGGAATCTTCCGTTGTGGCTGACGCCCACCCCAACAACGGCGAGTACACGTGGCTTGTGCCCGACGCGCCCGCGGGGAAATACAAGCTGAAGATTTCAGATCCCCGGGACGTTACGGCCTTCGATATGTCGAATTCCGATTTCATGATCCGCTCACGCTTCACGCTGCTGTCGCCTGACGGCGGCGAAGGCTGGCCTGCCGGTGAGAAGCGCACTATCAAATGGGAAACCAGCGCCTCGGTTTCGCAGGTCATGCTGGAATACTCCACCGACGATTTCCGGATTTCCAAGATCATTGACAAGGCCGCTCCCAACACCGGCAGCTACGAATGGCTGGTGCCGGACGACGTAAGCCAGAACACTCTGGTCCGCGTTTCCGACGTCCGCGATCGCGACGCCTCCGATACGTCCGCAAAGCCCTTCCGGATTCAGGGTGTTTTCACGCTGACCAGTCCCAACGGCGGGGAAGTCTGGAAGGTCGGCGAGCAGCGCGCGATTGCCTGGAACACGCTGGGTAAGGTGGACGCGGTGCGCCTTGAGCACTCGCGCGACGGGTTTGCTTCCGAAGCCCAGGTCATTGTCGAGACTGTTCCCAACACCGGATATTTTAACTGGACCGTTCCCGACGACCCCAGCGCGCAGACCAGGGTCCGCGTGATGGACGCTGCCGATCCCCAGGCGCAGGACGCTTCCGACGCGGCCTTTGAGATCGCGGGCGGTTTTCAGCTGCTTGCTCCTGCGGGCGGCGAGGTCTGGCGCACTTCTGAAAAACGCGAAATTACCTGGGTCACGGGCGGCACGGTGCGCGAGGTCAACCTGGATTACTCTGCGGACGACTTTCAGGACCAGGCGGCCATCATCGACCGCGGCGTCCTTAATTCCGGTCGTTTCGTGTGGGACGTCCCGGCCACGCTGGGTGAGCGTTTCAAGGTCCGCATCTGCGACGCCAACAGCAAAAATTCCTGCGATATCTCCGACAATTTCTTTTCGATCAAATCGCCGGTTGAAATCACCACGCCTTCCGCTGGCGGCATCTGGACGGTCGCAAGCGACCAGGAAATCCGCTGGAACACTTACGGCACTGTCCGGCGCGTGGGAATTTCATATTCCGTCAAGGAAGGCGAGTGGAAACCCCTGATCGAGGAGTTGCCCAATGAAGGTCATTTCCTTTTCAAGGTGCCGGATGACATCGGCAAGAACGTTTATTACCGCGTTACGGACTATGATGACAGTACTCTATTCGACGTCACGAGTGAACCGGTTACGGTCATCGGTACTTTCTCGCTGATCAGCCCCCGAGGCGGCGAGAAAT
>CAZMMY010000186.1:0-2549 GCA_964567495.1 uncultured bacterium | reverse complement strand
ATGGGCTGCCGGGACCACGGAAAAATTCTCTTGGGACACGCTGGGCTCCGTGGCCAATGTTCGGCTGGAATATTCGTCCGACGATTTTAAAAATGACATTCAGCTGATGGAGTCGGTTTACACCAACACCGGCTTCTATGAATGGAAGATCCCCGCAAACACCGGCGCGACCATGAAGGTCCGGGTTTCTGACGCACAGCACCCGGAGTCGAACGCTGTTTCCAAAGAGGTTTTCAAAATCATGCCGGGAATTTTCCTTTCCGCGCCCAACGGCGGTGAAAAATGGGTCGCCGGCAAGAAGTGCAAAATTCTCTGGAAGACGGTTGGAAAATCCGATTGGGTCCGGCTGGAATACCAGGCGGGCAGGCCCGAGATTGCGCCTGCGGATTCCGCCGCCGCTCTGGGAAAACCGCAGCCCTTTCCCTGGGTCCTGATCGCGGACAAAGTCCCGAACGGCGGGGAATACGAATGGGAACTTCCGAAGCAGAGCGGCCGGGAGTTCAAGGTGCGCGTGCAGGACTCGCTGGACGCCGATGCCTTCGACGTCTCTGCCGATTACTTTGAAGTCAAGCCCGAGCTGGTGCTTTCGCGGCCCGTGGGCGGCGAAACCGCGCAGGTTGGTTCCGAGACCGAGATACTCTGGGACACGGTCGGTACCGTGGAGTTTGTGAAGCTGGAATATTCGACGGACGGCTTCGACAAGGACATCCGTCCGATTGCGGACCGGGCGCCGAACACCGGCAAGTTTCTGTGGAAGGCCCCGGATCTGATTTCCGATTCGCTTCGCGTCCGCATCACCTCGGCCGATGACGCGGCGGTTTCCATGATTTCGCCCAAGCCGTTTAAGATCCTGCCGGCTTTCGAATTGCTGGCCCCGTCCGGCATCGAAAAGTGGGTTGTGGGAACGGAGCAGGACATCAAGTGGAACTGGCGCGGTTCGCTTGAAACCGTAAAGCTGGAATATTCGCTGAACGATTTTGTTTCTTCCTCCATGATCGCAGAGGCCGCGCCCAACGCAGGCAGTTATAAATGGAAAGTCCCGGACCTGGCGCACTCGAAAGTCAGGATCCGTGTTTCTTCTCCGCAGCAGCGGAAGCCTCGGCGGTTTCTCCCGCCTTCGGCATTATTCCGGGCTTCAGGGTTGTTTCGCCCAACGGGGCTGAACGGCTTGTGGCGGGCACGCGTCATCCGGTCTCCTGGGAAACTTTCGGCACCGCTTCCAAGGTCAAGCTGGAGTACGGCGTGGACAAGGCTGGTGAGATCATCTGGAAGAGTATCGAGGATGTGGTCCGCAACCAGAACCGGTACGACTGGCTGGTGCCGGCGGATATAACTTCAAAGGCCCTTATTCGCGTGACCGACGCGCTGGACGGCACGGCGTCCGACGAAAGCGACGCTTCTTTCAAAATTCTCGGCGTTTTGAAAATTCTGGAGCCCCGCTCAAGCGAGCTGCTCCGCGTGGACCAGCGCTTCCAGATCAAGTGGGAAACGCGCGGCGAGATCCCCAGCGTCCGGCTGGAATATTCGCCGACTCCGGAAGCTGCCAATTCATTCAAACCCATCGAGAATTTCTGGGCCAATACGAATTCCTATTACTGGACCGTTCCGGACGCCATGGCTGAACAGGTCTGGCTGAAGATTTCCGACGCGTCCGAGCCCGAAACCTTCGCGGTTTCCGAAGCGCCGTTTAAAATCCGGGGCATCCTGGAACTCGACCTCCCTGTGGAGCCGGACGCCCTGATCTGGCCGGTCGGCAGCGTGCGGACGCTGACCTGGAAGACCACGGGCACGATTCCGCGAGTCAACCTGGAATACAGCACGGACCAGAAGACCTGGAAGACCATCGCGGAAAAAACTGCCAACGGCAGCAGCTACGGCTGGACCATTCCGGACGATACTGCCCAGGGCGTCAAGATCCGTATTTCCGACAGCGAGCACCCTGTTATCTCCGACGAATCGGAGCGGCCTATTACGATTTCCGCTACGTTCGAAATGGAAAGCCCGAAGGCGGGCGATTCCTGGGTCGCGGGCACTGCGCATACCGTCCGCTGGAAAACCACGGGGCATGTCCAGAAGCTTCACCTTGAATTCATGACCGATTCAAAAAAATGGCAGCCGCTCGCGGGCCCCATAGCCGACAGCGGCTCCGTGGAATGGAAAGTCCCCGACCAGATTTCGGCGGACGTAAAAATCCGCGTCTTCGACGCGGACAACCGCTCAGCTATGGCTGTTTCCGATTCGTTTAAAATCACGGGTCAGCTGGATATGGCCGGCCCCGTGGGCGGTGAAGTCTGGGAGACCGGCTCCAGGAAAAAGATCGAATGGAAAACGGCGGGCACTATTCCGCAGGTCAAGCTGGAGGCCCTGCTCGAAGGCGCTGATGGGCAAGGTTCTTCCGTCGTTATCGCCGAAAGCCTGCCGAACAAAGGTTCTTTCGAATGGACCGTGCCGGATATGATCAGCGACGCGTTGCGCATCCGGGTTTCCGACGTCCGCGACCCGATGGTCTATTCACTTTCGCCCGCTTCGTTCTCGGTCATTGCGCATTT
>CAZMMY010000185.1:3824-4583 GCA_964567495.1 uncultured bacterium | reverse complement strand
GTTCTCGAGTTCCTCCCAGGTGAACGGCCCGCCGGTCAGGGGCTGGGCGTCGTACGGCACGCGGAACGCGGAACCTCTGTAAGGACTCCACTCCTTGACGACCCGCGAGTTTTTTTCGACATCTTTCCAGAACGACTCATCCAGGGCCGGACGCGGCACGCCAGCGCGCAGTATGTATTCGACCCCCGCCGTTTTAAGCGCAGACAGGTCATACGAAACCGCCGGTGTCGCGAAAATGAATTTGACGCTTTCCGGTTCCGTATTCAGAAACTGGAGTCTGTAGGCAGCGGCCGGGCGGCTCAGGAGATAATCCAGCCGGCGCGCCTGTGCAGCAGAAAAATGGCCGTCCGTATTTGCCTTCTTTTCAGCAAGCTGTTCGTGTGAAAACGAGAGGCGCGGCATGTAAAAGTCCCAGTCAACCGCGATGGAGCTGCCGGGCGGGATCTCTTTCTCGATCCACTCTTTGGCCAGCGTGCGCGTGTCGGGCCTCGACATAAGGCTGTTCCACTGCACGGCCCTGGCGAACGAAGGCGCTGCGCATAATATCGCGAGGATGAACAAAGCGCGTCTGCGCCCCTTTGCAAAACGCCTGTTCAGTTCAATCATCAGGTCTGCGGCGAAGAAAAGCCACAGCGCAACCAGAGGCAGAACGTAACGGTCGTAATGCTGGGCAGATTTCCAGAGAATGAGATAATAGGCCGCCTGAAAAGAAAGCAGCACGAGTTTTTTCGGGTTCTTTTTATCCAGCGCGGCGTAGAC
>CAZMMY010000185.1:0-3814 GCA_964567495.1 uncultured bacterium | reverse complement strand
GATCAGGTTGAGCTGCGTGCGCATGCCGGCCATGGCGTAGACCATGCCGCCCAGCCCCAGCAAGGCCAGCGGCCAGCCCATAGCGCCGGAGAGCGAGTAATTGAAGTGGTGCATGAAAGCAGTCCCTGTCTGGGCTGAGGACTGGGCCCGGATTTCTGCGAAAAAAGTCTGCCAGTCCAGAAGCCAGAAGGGATTGAGCGCGGTAAAAACCGCAAGCGACAGCGCGCATGCCAGCGCCGAGCTCGCCGCCGAACGGGCTTTTGGATTGAGGATCATGGCTGCGAGATACGGAACGGCAAGCGCGGCGCCGTTATATTTAAACGCCGTGGCCAGCCCGATCAGGATGCCCGAGCAAAGATGGTATTTCAGTGAAGGCTTGTCTGCGAGACGCAGAAAAATAATGAATGCGCTGACCATGACCAGGTTAAGCGGCAGATCGGGATAGATGTAATGGGAGTCGCGCACATGCAGAAAGCAAACAGCAAGCAAACCCGCGCTGAGGACCGCGTGCAGGTCTCCAAAATGCCGCCTCACCAGCCGGAACAGGACATAAATAACAGCCGTACCGCAAAGCGCACCCAGGATAACGCGGCCGAGCAGGTAAAAAGAAGACGGGTCGGCATAAAATAGAAATTCAAAGTCCCGGACGGAGCCGAAGAGGCCGAGCAGCTTCCCCGCCAGGAAATAAAACCCGTAAAGCGCGAAAAGGATGTAGCTCGTCAGCGGCGGGATTTTAAAGAAATGCGGGTTAAGGTCGCCGGAGCCGTAAGCCAGGGCGTGGTTGACTACGATAGGTTCATCAGCATGGTAAAGATGAGGCAGGCCGAACTTGATCCCCCAGAGCCGAAGGAAGAGCCCCGCCGCGGCAATCACCCAGATAATATTCCCGGCGGACTTTCGGTTCAACGCAAGTCCCTGTGAAGTCCGCGGATTTTGGCGATGTCCATGAACATCTTGATGGGGTCGGAAAAAATTTTTACGCGGCTGTTGGGTGAATTCCGCCAGGTCACAGGCTCTTCCAGAATTTTGTAGCCGAGCTTTTGGGCCAGGTACATGATTTCCGCGTCAAAGCTGAAGCCGTGCAGCTTCTGGCGTGCGAACAGGTCCTGCGCGGCACGGCGTGTAAAGGCCTTGAAGCCGCACTGTGAATCGTTGATTCCTTTGAACGACATGGCTCTTGCTATGCGGTTGAAGACCTTGCCCATGATTTCACGGAGAAAGTTCTGATGGACCTCTACGTTGGACTGCGCAAGAGCGCGTGAACCGATCACCACATCGTAGCCTCGCTGCAGCTGGCTGACGAAGCCCTCCGCTTCCTCGATGGGAGTGGAAAGGTCGGCGTCTGAAAAGAGCACGTACTCACCCCGGGCTTCCAGCATCCCGCGCTTCACAGAAAAACCCTTGCCGGAGTTACAGCTGTTTTTCAGGACTTTGTGGTCTACTGAAGCAAGTTTGCGGGCAGCCACTTCAGCGGTCGCGTCCGCGCTGCCGTCGTCCACTACAATGACTTCACAGGGGTGCGGGTATTTCTTCAGGAAATCCAGGACAGACCCAAGGGATTCTGTCAGCCGCCCGGCTTCGTTGTAAGCCGGAATGACGATGGAAAGATAAACGCTCATGCCGCTTCTCTCGAGGTTTCAAGCAGCTCGCGAAGGGCCGCAAATGCGTTTTTTTCAGGTTTCCACCCGGCAGAACGGATGCGCCGGGCGCTGACCCGATTTTGAGGATAATCAATTTTTCTGAACAGGCTCCGGTCCACTTCCAGCGAGACAGGAACGTGGGCAAGCGAACATGCGGAGCGGCAGTAGTGTGAAAGTTCTTCCGGCCTGCCCGCTGCCAGATTGTAGACTTCACCGCTTTTACCGCGGCGGTAAAGCGTCAGCAGGCCGCTGAGGGCGTCGTGGATATGAATAAAGTCGCGCTTCAGCTTGAGGTTCCCAACCTTGAGCTTCATGGGCCCCCCTTTTTTTTCGCCCGCCAGGATCTGCTGCGTCCAGCCCGAGAACGCAAGCGTGCTTCGCTGGCCCGGGCCGACGATGTTGCTCGGCCGCACAACCACGACATTGAGGCCAAAACGGCGGTGAAAATCGCGGCAGGCCCATTCGGAAAGGAGCTTGCTGGCTGAATACGGGTCTTCGGGCCAGCACCAATCATGCTCGTCGAGGGCGATTTTTTCATAGAACCGCCGTCCGTAGACCTGGATAGAAGAAACGTAGACCAGCCGTGCGGCGGGAGAATGCGTGCGCAATGCTCTGAGAAGGTTCAGTGTTGCGCCGGTGTTGACGGTAAAAGTGCCTGCAGTATCCGCCCAGGCAAACCGAGGAACGCTCTGGGCCGCAAGATGAAAAATGCCGGTAGGCCTGAATCGGGCAATGAAGCGGGATACGGAGGCCGGATCGCAGAGATCCGCCTCGATTTTCCGGCCTTTGAAACCCGCAGGGGCATGGCCGGGACGAAAAACGGGAACGACGCTGAGGTTTTGTTCCGAAAGATAATGGCAGAGGGCTTTGCCTACAAAGCCGCCCGCTCCTGTGACAAGAATCATGCCCGGGCTTTTTGTAGTGTCCTGCCGGGCCGTGGCTGGCGCTGCTGAGAATAACGTTCGAGGTCGGCGTCGACCATCATTTTAACAAGGCCCTGAAAAGAGACTTCCCGTTTCCATTTAAGCACTTTTTGTGCCTCATGCGGGTCAGCGATCAGGAGATGGACTTCAGCCGGACGATAATAGGCCGGGTTTACTTTGATATGCTTTTTCCAGTCAAGGCCCGCGTGGGAGAACGCGATTTGGGCAAATTCTTTCACAGAGTGGGTTTCGCCTGTGCCGACCACGAAGTCCCTGGGAGTGTCGCGCTGCAGCATCATCCACATGGCTTTGACGTAGTCGCCCGCGAAGCCCCAGTCGCGTTTGGCATCCAGATTACCGAGTTCAAGTGTATTGGCCAGCCCCATCTTGATTTTGGCGACGCCGTCTGAAATTTTGCGGGTCACGAATTCAAGGCCGCGGCGCGGCGACTCATGATTGAAAAGAATGCCGGAGACCGCGAACATTCCGTAACTTTCGCGGAAATTGATGGTGATCCAGTGGCCGTAGACCTTGGCCACACCGTAAGGGCTGCGCGGATGGAACGGTGTTTTGACCGTCTGGGGCGTCTCGACGACTTTTCCGAACATTTCGCTGGAAGACGCCTGATAAAAACGGATTTTGCGGTCGACCAGCTTGATGGCCTCAAGCGCGCGTGTAACTCCCAGCGCTGTGATTTCGGCCGTCAGCGTCGGCTCGGAGAAAGAAGTCGGAACAAAGGACTGCGCCGCGAGGTTATAGAATTCCCGCGGCTTGACGGACTTCAGGATGTTTATGATTGAAAGCTGATCTAGAAGGTCGGCAGGTACGATTTCGATCCGGGACTTCAGATGTTCGATGCGCTCGTAGTTGCGGGTGCTGGAGCGGCGGATGACGCCGAAAACCCTGTACCCTTTTTCAAGAAGAAATTCCGCGAGGTAGGAGCCGTCCTGCCCGGTTACGCCGGTGATAATGGCACTCGGTTTTTTTGCCATGAACTCCCCCGCTAGTTCGCGTTTTGGAAATACGCGATGGTCTTTTTAAGGCCTTCGTCGAGCGAGACCTTGGGTTCCCATTTCAGCTTGGTGCGGGCCTTGGTAATGTCGGGCCTGCGCACCTTAGGATCATCGACAGGAAGCGGTTTGAACTCCAGTTTGCTTTTTGTGCCGGTCAGCTGGATCATTTTCTCCGCAAGCTGCAGCAGGGTCATTTCATTAGGATTGCCGATATTGACCGGTTCATTCAGGTTCGAGA
>CAZMMY010000184.1:3624-4594 GCA_964567495.1 uncultured bacterium | reverse complement strand
ACGGTATGCATGTTTATTCACCGCACGTTTACATCGAGATTGTGGACGAGCAGGGAAGGGAATGCCCCCCGGGCAAGCCCGGCAGGATCCTGGTCACAATGCTCAATAATATGGCTTTCCCTATGGTCCGTTACAGCATCGGCGACATCGGCGTCTGGGCCGAACCGGCTCCGTGCCCCTGCGGTTCCCCCTTCCCGCGCATGGAGAATGTTCTGGGCCGGCAGGACGACATGCTGACCACCGAGGACGGAACGCTGCAGTCTTCATCGTTTATCCGGCATTTCGTGGGCGTCAGCCTTAATTGGCAGCAGATACGTGAATGGCAGTTCGAGCAGACGGGCCCGAAGGAGTTCATTTTCCGCTACGTGCCGCTCTCGGAAGACAGGCTTCAGGAAAATCTGGCCAAATTAAAAGAGAGCTTCAAGCTGGTGTTCGGTATTTCGTCGAGCATCGAGATGCGGAAAGTCGCCGAAATCCAGCCGTCTGCCTCCGGCAAGGTCCAGTGGATCATCAACCGCACGAGGAAAGCCTGAGCCATGGGCGGACTTAAAATCCCATTTTTCACGACACGGCTTGAAAGCGACCTGATCCTTGTTTTCGCTTTGACGCCCGTCTGGTGGCTGACGGGGCTGAACCTTTTTATTTATCATCTGACCGCGGTCTGGATATTTTTTAAGCTGCTGACCTATGCCATCCTCAACAACCGGCCTGTGCGCGTGCCAAGGCCGGTCATCATTTTTTTTGTGTTCCTGGTCAGTTATCTGGTTTCCATCACGATCAACGTTCCTTTGAGGCCTGCGCAGCGCATTTTCGCTTCCATCAATAATTACACCATCCTGATTATCGGTTTTCTGTTCATGACGGTCATTTACAACTGTGACGCCCGCTATTTGATAAAAAATTTCCTGAAATGGGGGAGCCGTCTCTGCGTCCTGACCACCGGCATCGGCCTGGCGATTCTCGTCCTGTG
>CAZMMY010000184.1:0-3614 GCA_964567495.1 uncultured bacterium | reverse complement strand
TGGCGGGCATCAAAGGCTGGCAGATACCGACTCTGATATACAAAGTTGTGCCGTCGCTGATGCAGTATCCGTACTTTACCATGCTGCTGACGGTCACGGGGACCATCCCGGACGTTTTCGAGGTCGACGTTCCGCGCCTGACTATTTACAGCACAGTGGCGACGTCTACCGGCGGCCTGGTGCTGGCTCTGATTCCTCTCATGGGCGGGTGGTACAACCTGAACAGGCGCGCCGGGCTTTTTTATTACGCCCTGCTTTTTCTCTCGCTGACTGTCCTCGTTTTCACTCTGGCGCGTGCGGCCGTGATTGCAATCATCGGCGCTTACGTCGTTGTGACATTCCTTTCGAAGGGCAGGAAAACAGTGCTGGCGCTCTGCGCTTTTATCGCCGCTTTAACGGTTTCGGGGGCGCTGTCGCGTTCTGTGGACTGGGTGCTGAACGTGCGGCAGTCGAGTACCGTCGGCCGCATGAACCTTTATCAGGAAGCGCTGGGAATCGTCATGGATGAAAACCCGCTTCTGGGAGTGGGCGTGCGCCTGCGCGATGGTTTTACCATGATGGCCATCGGTTCGCATTCGCTTTATATCGAGATTATTTTCGTCGCGGGGATCGTAGGCCTTTTTTTATTTCTGTTTTTTCAGGGCCTGGTCGTCAGGGAATGGCTGTCGCAAAAAAAATTCCTGAAAAACGAAACCGAAAAGCTCATTTGGAAATATATGGGCATGGCATTGATCGGAATGGATATCTGGCTTGTAACTGACACGATTTTCGGCCCGCCGCTGACGCCGTTTGTCTATTTCCTCATCTGCGGGGGAATTATGCTTTTCGGGGACGCCGTCCGCAAAGAGGGGATTCCGGAGCCGCTGGGTTAGTTTTTCAGCTTTGCCGCAGCAAGCTCGGCCGCAAGGGTGCGGCCCCGGGCGTTCCAGTGGGTGTCGGTCTCGTAGTAAACGAATTCTCCAGCTTTCGCCGCGTTTTCGAACGCTTCCGTCAGACTCAGCCATTCCAGACCGGCTTCCTTCACCGCAAGCTCCACAGCGCTTTCCAGCTCGGCCCTGGCTTGTTTCTGCTTTTGCGCCGAATCCTCAGGAATGCCCGGCGTTTCCGCATAGGGCAGGTAAATATGCGCTTTGGAAGGAATGAAGAGGATCAGAGGCTTGATTTGACGCGCCTGGCAGGCAGCGTTGAATTCGCGAAGGACGGTTTTGAGCTCCTGAAGCTCGGGCAGGCGGCTTATTTCATGGCGCGGCCGGGTATCGACAGGGTAGACGAACACAGTGTGATAGACGCGACCTGCGGCGCTCAGGCGTATGGCCGCCCGGCGCGGGTCCCAGCGCCGCACCAGCAGCTTGCCGAACATTTTCGCCGTGTCCTTGACGCACAGGAAAAAGCGGCGCAGAAAATTACCGGAGTGATAAACGTTAAAATGGTAATAGTCGCCGCCCTTGCGCCAGGCTGAATATTCCGCGGTATCCTTCAGGTCGTTGCCTTCAAAAATCGAAAACACGGCGAAGCGCGGGGAGTTTTTCATGCCGTACCGCTTGAAGACTTCCAGGTACTGAAACGGGCCGTACCAGCCCATACCGTAATTCGCGGTCTTCAGGCCCGCAATTTTTTCAAGGTATGCGGCGAAGGTCTCATCGTTGGTTTCGCCGACTTCCATATAGGAGTCGCCCAGCACGACCACGTCTGCCGGCTGGCCTGTATACTTGTTGCGGAAACCGTCTTTGTCGTAGACAGCCTTATACGGCGCGGGCTTGTAGCTGGATTCGGAGAAAAGGCCGCGAATGTCGCCCTCGAAAAGCCCTTCGTAACTGTAGCCCGGCCGCATCCGCAGGACGAGGCTCTCGTCTTTGACATAACGGTCACGGATGGCATAGTAGTAGATGCGCGTCAGTCCGATTTTGTCGGGCACGCCGGGCAGGAATTCGAAGACGCAGAAGACGAGAAAGGCCGTCAGAAACGCGGTAAAAAGAAACAAGGCGGCTTTTTCAATCCAGGCAGATAATCTCATCGCAAGCCCGTGCAGCGGTTAACATTATGGCGAAAATAGACGATGTATAGGAATCGTCAGGAATTATACCTATGGGGGAGTACGTGGGCAATTTTTATTCTGGAAAACGGCTGGATATGATGGGGATCGGCGTGGACAATACCGGCGCCGGCGGCATCCATGCGTTTATCAAAGAGACTGCGGACAAAGGCGGAAAAGCCATTGTTCTTAACGTCAACGTCCACTGTGTCGTGCTCGCGCTGCGGAACAAATGGCTGTTCGATTTTCTTAACCGCGCGGAAATGGTTTTCTGCGACGGCGACGGCGTGCGCTGGGGCTTTAAAATCCTTGGCAGCGAGGTGCCGCCCAAGACCACTTACGACCGCTGGATCTGGCAGCTTTCCGAATTCTGCGCGGCCAACGGCCTGAGCATGTATTTCCTCGGTGCCAAACCCGGCGTTGCGGTGGACGCAGCGGAAAAACTCAGGGAGAAATACCCGGCGCTTAAAATCGCGGGGGCGGAGCATGGCCACTTCAGCCATGAAGGGCCGGAAAATGACGCTGTTGTCGCCCGTATCAACGCGGCGCGTCCCGACGTCCTGGTGCTGGCTTTCGGCATGCCCCTGCAGGAAAAGTGGCTGATGCGAAACGCGGAAAAAACACAGGCTCATATTTTTTTGACGGGAGGGGCCGTTTTCGATTATGCTTCTGGGCGGGCAAAGCGTGCGCCGGAGTGGATGATACGGGCCCACCTGGAATGGCTTTTCCGCATGCTTCGGGAGCCCCGCCGCCTGTTCATGCGCTATGCCCTGGAGCTTCCGTATTTCTTTTTCAGGGTCATTTGCTTCCGTATTCAAAACCGGTTTAAACCCAAATCCATATGAGACATTCATCGGTTACTTCCTGGGACCTGCGCTCGTTTTTTGTCGCCGTCCTGGATTTCTGCTCTATCGTGCTTGCCCTGATCGCGGGCTACTGGCTCTGGATCTCTTTCCGCTGGCATGGCAATTACCAGTATTTCGTGGATTATTCCCAGGTGCTGTGGATCCTTCCGCCGCTCGGCCTGGTTGTGTTCAAGGCCATCGGCCTTTACAAACCGGAAACCGGCCTGCTTGGAGTGGAAGAACAGACGCTGGTGTTTAAAGGTATCTGGATCCTTTATACCTGCGGCTTCGCGTTCTCATTCTTTTACCGCGGCGTCTCTTTCTCGCGCCTCGCGGTTTTTTACTCCATTTTTTTTGCGGTCTTTTTCGTCAGTTTTGAAAGATATTTAACGCGAATGTTTTTTGAATGGCTGAACCGGCAGGGGATCGGGGTGCGGAACGTAATCATTTACGGGGCGGGCTATCACGGCCAGCGGCTCGAAAGATGGATCCGGCAGTCACCCAAGCTCGGCATCCGGGTGATCGGCTACCTGGACGACAACACCGAGAAACTCCTGAAAAAACCCGCCAAGATGCTGGGCGGTTTCGAAAACATGGCTGAAGTCATCGAGCAGCACGACGTCAGAAACCTTTTCATTGCGCATCGCAATCTTGGCGAGGAGGATGTTCTTGGGATTTTTCAGCGCTGCCGCGAGCTGGGTATCCGCTGCTGGACCATTCCGCCGCTTTACCAGTTC
>CAZMMY010000183.1:3320-4595 GCA_964567495.1 uncultured bacterium | reverse complement strand
CCGCAGTGCCACAATCTCGTGACTATTATTTTCGAAACGCTCGACGGCTCCGTCGCAAAATGACGCATCAGCGTCATCCCCGAATGATTTAATCGGGGGCACAGTCCTCTAAACGTTATTTCTTAGGCTTCCTGATCCCCACAGCTTTCAAAACGCCGCGCATGATTTCCACGGCCACGTCCGCTTCATGTTTGCTAATAACAAGCGGCGGACAGAACCGGATGCCCGATTCGCCGCACCCGAGCAGCAGCAGGCCTTTCTGGAATGCCTTTTCGATGACTTCTTCCCTCTCCGCGCCCGCCGGCTCTCTCGTTTCGCGATCGCGCACAAGCTCCACGCCGATCATAAGCCCGAGCCCGCGCACGTCGCCGATCAGCGGGAATTCCCGCTGCAGCTCCTTGAGATTTCCCCGGAGGTAATCGCCTACGACTTGTGCGTTTTTAAGCAGTTTCTTTTCGAGCAGGTCGATAGTCTCCAGCGCCGCTTCGCAAGCTACGGGGTTGCCGCCGAACGTGTTGGCATGTGAACCCGGTTCCCAGTCCATAAGGTCGGCGCGTGCGATCATAGCGCCCAGCGGAAGCCCCGAAGCGATGCCTTTGGCGGTTGTGATGATGTCCGGCTCGATCCCCCAATGCTCGGACGCGAACATCTTGCCCGTCCGGCCCATTCCGCACTGTACTTCGTCCGCAATCAGGAGAATGCCGTACTTGCGTGTCAGTTCGCGGAGTTTCTGGTGATATCCGGGCGGCGGAACCACATAACCGCCTTCGCCCTGAATCGGCTCGACAATAATCGCGGCTACTTCTTCGGCAGGCACGGTCCTTTTGAAAAGAGTATGTTCGATATAGTCCACGCAATCGATCTGGCAGTCGGGATAGGTCAGGTTGTACGGACAGCGGTAGCAATAGCCATACCCCACATGCGTTACGCCGGGAACGAGCGAACCGAAGTTCTCCTTCTGCCGGACCTTGCTCCCGGTCAGCGAGAGCGAGCCCATGGTACGGCCATGAAAGGCGCCGAAGAATGAAATCATGCGCTCACGCTTGGTTTTATAACGCGCGAGCTTGAACGCGGCCTCGGCGTGCTCCGCGAGCTGCTGGATCAGGCCCCGACGAAATTTCCGAGGGCCATCACCGCCTCCTCCACCTGATCCCGGATCAGGGAGTTGCGGGGATCGGTGAGCAGCTCGAGAGCGGCCTCGGGGGACCACTGGAGAGGGGTCTCGGGGTCGAGGTCGAGCCCGCGCCAGCCGATGATGCAGGCGGCGAGGGTCTC
>CAZMMY010000183.1:0-3310 GCA_964567495.1 uncultured bacterium | reverse complement strand
CGCTTCAGTGCCGGAGTTGGTGAAAAAGACGCGCTTGTCAGATTTACCCGGCGCCAGCTTTGAAAGTTTGTCGGCCAGCTTGACCTGCGCCTCGTAATAAAAGTCCGTTCCGGACATGTGGAGGAGGCTCTTGGCCTGTCTGCGGATGGCTTTGACCACCTGGGGATGGCAGTGGCCCGTTGAAGTGACCGCGATGCCCGCGGTAAAGTCGAGAAAGACGTTTCCGTCCGGGTCTTCGATCCACGCGCCGCGCCCTTTGGCGGCCACAAGCGGATACGAGCGCGTGAAAGACGGCGAAAGAAGCTGCCTGTCTTTTTCGATGATTTTTTTCGCCTTCGGTCCCGGAAGCGGGTGCTTGATCTTCGGATATTTCATACGGTTCCCCAATTACAGTTCAAGTACGGACAAATTGTACAGTGCGCCCAACCCTTGTGCCAGCTTTTGTTTACGACGGGTCGATCTGTGCTTTTTGAAGTTTGCCGCTGTAATCGATGAACACGCTTTTCCATTCGCTGAAAATATCGAGGCCGTTCTCGCCCGCTTCGCGGTGGCCGTTGCCCGTGTTTTTTACACCGCCGAACGGCAGATGGACTTCCGCGCCGATAGTCGGGCCGTTAACATACGTGATGCCCGCTTCGATATCGCGGATCGCGCGCATGGCGCGGTTGACGTCGCGCGAATAAATGGACGAAGAAAGCCCGTACGCCGTGTCGTTGACCTGCGCGATCGCGTCTTCCAGGCTCTTGACCGGTATGATGCAGGTCACGGGCCCGAAGATTTCTTCGCGGACGATCTTCATGCCGGGCTCGGTGTCTGTAAAAATCGTGGGCATGTAGAAAGCGCCGTGCGTAAGGCCGGCGCCTTTGGCGAAACGGCCGCCGCATTCGAGCCTGGCGCCTTCTTCGACGCCGCTCATGACATACTCATGCACTCGGTGCCGCTGGCTCTCGTTGATCAGCGGCCCCATTTCGATGCCGCGCTTAAGGCCTGCGCCGATTTTGATTTTTTTCGCGCGCTTCAGCATCGCGCCGCGGAAAGCATTAAAAACTTTCTTCTCCACATAGATGCGCGAAGTCGCGGTGCAGCGCTGGCCTGTGGTGCCGAACGCGCCCCAGAGAGCACCTTCGACCGCGAGCTCCAGGTCCGCGTCCGCCATAACGATCTGAGGGTTCTTGCCGCCCATCTCAAGCGAACAGCGTTTCAGCGTCTTGCCGCAATGCTGTGCCACGATCCGGCCGACTTCCGAAGACCCTGTGAAAGAAATCAACCGCACGCCCGGGTGCTTTACCAGCGCCTCGCCTGCTTCCGCGCCGCCGTGCACCATATTCAAGACGCCGGGGGGCAGGCCCGCCGCTTCCAGGGCTTCGACGAAAAACTGGGCGCAGAGCGGCGTGTCTTCCGCGGGTTTAAGGATAAGGGTGTTGCCGCAGATCAGCGCGGGAAAAACTTTCCAGGAAGGGATCGCGACCGGAAAATTCCAGGGGGTAATCAGGCCGCACACGCCGATCGGAGCGCGCACGGACATGGCGAATTTGTTCCGGAGCTCGCTGGTGGTGGTCTTGCCGAAGAGCCTGCGCCCTTCGCCCGCGGTGTAGTAGGCCATATCGATGGCTTCCTGAACGTCACCGCGAGCTTCTTTCAGGACCTTGCCCATTTCGCGGGTCATCTGGCGGGCAATTTTTTCCTTGTCGCGCTCGAGGATGCGGCCGGCCTGCATGATGATTTCACCGCGTTTCGGAGGCGGCACGAGGCGCCAGGAGGAATAAGCCGCTTCAGCGGCCTTGACCGCTTTGTCGACGTCGTCCGCGCCCGATTCAGGGAAAGAACCGATGAGGTCGCGGGTGTCTGCCGGATTGCGGTCTTCGAACAGCCGCCCTGTTGAGGATTTGACCCATTTACCGCCGATATAGTTCAGGTAAGCTGCCATAACCCCTCCTTTTCCTTATCGGAAATGTATAACGGGATACTTAGCTTTTCTTAAACGGGCTCTGTGCGCTCCGGAGCCACTCCTCGAAATTCGGGATGAAACGGTAATCGGTCAGGTCGATCTTCAGCGGCGTGATGGAAATATAACCTTCGGTCACGGCTTCTTCGTCGCTCTTGCCGTCCGGATCGAAAATTTCAATCTCGCCGGCCAGAGTAAAGACTTTTTTGCCGTCATGGGCTTTTTCGGGAAGAAACTCTTCAATGAAATGCGAGGCCGCCTGCTTGGTAATCTTGATGCCCTTGACCTGGCTGAACGGGATGGCGGGAACGTTCACGCTCAGCATGACGTCCAGCGGAAAGCGGCGGGCCATATAGCCCTCGGCCAGCATTTTACTGACTTCCTGGCAGGCCGCGAAGTCCACAGAAAAAGGGTCGCAAAGCGAAACGGCCACGGCGGGCACGCGGTTGATAAAACCCTCGCGCGCCGCAGAAATGGTGCCGGAATAAAAAACGCTGACCCCGGTGTTGGCGCCCTGGTTAATACCCGACATGATCAGATCCGGAAAGAAGCCTTCGATTCCGGCCAACGCAAACTTGACACAGTCTGCAGGAGTGCCGTGGATGATAAAACGGCGGACGCCGCCAATCGTATCTTCCTCGACCCTCAATTTCTGGCCGAGCGTGATGGAATGACTGGAAGCCGAGCGCTGCGATGCGGGGGCCGCAATCACAACTTCCGCGCCTTTAGGCATACAGACGGTAAGCGCCTTAAGGCCGTCAGCGTGAACACCGTCATCGTTCGTCAATAAAATCTTCATTTCAGACCTTAAAATTGTTGCGGCTGAGCCGGAATCCTTCGCGGCAAGAGATAAAGAAACCGGTATCCTCCGCCGCAAGCGTTTCGGAATAAACAGAACTGATTTTCTGTTTAATTATAACACAACCCGTAATGGGCCAGGCGGACAGACCCTTGGGACAGGAGTTTGCGGTATTTCGGAGAAGAAAAAACGGCCAGCTCGTGCGCGCGCCCGGCGGTGAAGGAAGTAATATTTTTCAGCTCTCCGTCAATGATGCCGGGATGGCACATGATTTCCGAAACGCCTTCCGGCAGGTTTTTCAGGAGACATTCCAGCTCGGCCGGGCGCCAGTAGCCTTCAGGCGAAAGGTTTCCAAAAAAATGGTCGGGCGTGCGCACTCCCGCTTTGCGGAACTCAGGCCTGGGCACCAGTGAAGAACGGCGTATCGGCAGTTTATAATACCTCGCGGTCTGGACAAGCGCCGTCAGGAAATGAGGGTGGGCATGCATGTGGTGGTGCGTGTCAAAATGGGTCGGCAGCCTGCCGAAGATTTTTTTGAAGAACTCCACCTGCGTGGCATATTCGAG
>CAZMMY010000182.1:0-4597 GCA_964567495.1 uncultured bacterium | reverse complement strand
TATCGGGTCTAACTCGACGTTCTCCCTGGCAGGAAATAATTTCAGTTTTTCCTCCGCCGCCGCAGTTTCAAACGACGGCACCTTCAGACTTCGGGGAACGGAAACCTTGACCAACATTAACAACCTCGACATCAATTCCGGAACAGTCCATTACACGGGAGCCTCTTCATCCGTCACAGTTATTGATTTTGGAACCACGGATTATTTCAACCTCACATCCGGCAACGTAGCAATCTCGACAGCGCTGTCGAGCGGTTTGAGCGTCGCGGGGACCTTCGGCCTCAGCGGCGGCACTTTTCACGCCAATGGGCAGACCGGAACCTATACAGGGCTGGCGACTCTTTCCGGCGGCACCTACAATGCAGGGTCGGCCGCACAAACTTTTAATGGCGGCTTGACAATCTCCGGCGGCACTTACAACGCTGATACCGGCGGCACAGACATCAACGGCAATCTGACATTGTCTTCTGGAACACTCAGCGCTTCCGTTAGTAATTTTACAGTTTCAGGCAATTGGAACAAAAGCGGGGGCACTCTCTCGGAAGGCACGGGAACCATTACGTTCGACGGCAGCGGCACTCAGACCCTGAATACAGGCGGTGTCACCTCTACTGACAATTTTTACAATCTCACCCACTCCGGGTCCGGGACTCTCCGGCTTACTACTAACGACCTGGTCGTAAGCAACAATCTTACAAACTCCGGCGGAACTTTCGACCTCAACGGCCAGTCCTGGACCATGACAGGCGCTACCTTTTCAAATACTGCGACTGTTCAATTGCGAGGCGATGAATCAATCACAGGCCTTACTCAAGACACTGACTCAGGCACGTGGCGCTACGTAGGAGACGGCGATTCGAATGCCGATGTATTTACAGTAAGAGATTTCGGGACGACAGATTATAACAACCTGGAAATTTTAGCCACAGACAGCGCAGATGTCATGCGGCCTCTTTCGGCAAAAACAATAGCGGGAACCTTAAATGTGTTAAGCGGCACGTACGAATCCTATTTGTTCGGCACTACCGTTCAGGGAGCTACCACGATCTCAGGCGGAATTTTCAGCGCAGGCACCCAGACCGACACGTTTGCGAATCTAACGATCTCAGGAGGAGTTTTCACAGGCAGCTCATCCGCGACGGATGTAAACGGCAGCCTGACTATCAGCAGCGGCACTTTTACCGCCTCAAGCTCTGACACATACATCGCACAAGATTTGACACAGTCGGGAGGTACTTTTGCGCACAATAACGGTAACGTAACCTTTGACGGCACAGGAACCTCTGTCCTAAACGTCAATAGCGCAGTCACCTTTTATGATCTGTCGATTGCTTCTACATCCGGCAAAACCGTTCAGTTCACCGGGGGCGACAGTTTTACCGTTGCAAACGCAAACACTTTTTCGATCGGGAATAACGCGACCCTGGAAAGCACGAACGCCAGTCAGTGGGATTTAAACGTTGCGAATTCGGGCGGATCCAGCACGGGCATAACTTTCGGCACAAATGTTACGATCTCAGATGCGAATAACGTATCCACCAACGCTATCGATGCCGCTGGCGTGACGAACGGCGGCAATAACACCAGGATTAATTTCAGCGGCGGCAGCGGCGGCGGCAGCAGCGGCAGCGGCGGCGGACAAAGTGCCGGCGGCGGCGCAGATGGTGGTTTCAATACGGGCGCGGGCGGGGGCAGCCCGACAGGCTCAAGCGGAAACAGAGAGGGCTCGCACTCAGGCGGCCAGTCTTCAAATGGGGGCGTATCGAACAACGGCGGCACCTCCAGCTCAAGCGGCGGTCATAATAGAGGCAGCAATAGCGGAGACGGCGGCTCCGGCGGCCCCTCCGGCAATTTCGACACATATTTCGAGGGTTCTTCTCGACGCTCCCGCACAAAAGTGACGGTGCTTGAGGGCGCCGTCATCGTCGTTGAGCGCGACGGCAAAAAAGGCGGCAAAACCCGCATCCTGGGCCAGAACGACAGCGCCGGCGTAGGCGCGCCCTCCGGTAGGGACGATTTCTCGGGTGAATTTTATGCGAACTTCAGAAATGCCGATAAATTCAAGACCACGCTTAAGGGCGGCTGCTACGGCGTCTATCTGAACGAGTTCGGCGAGTACGCCATTATTTTCGTGTCTGAAAAAACCGGCCCCGTAGCGCTTCAGGCCGGAAAGAAACCCGTCTTCGTAAACCGTGAACTTCCAAATGAAATGAAAAGAGGTCCTGTATGAAACGCGCATTAATTATTCTTGCTGTGATGCCCCTCCTCATCCCCTCCGCCTGGAGCGCAGAGATCCGCGAAGCCCTGATCGCCGACATGAAAGGCCAGGTCACTGTCAAACTGAATGGAGGCGAATGGAAAGAAGCGCTTCCGGGCACGGTTCTCCATCAGAACGATGAGATCAAGACCGGGCCCGACGGCTATGCCGAGATCCTGCTCGACGGCGGCGATGTGGCCCGCCTGGAGCTGCAGGCCAACAGCTATTTCCGTATTCACACCATGGGCATGGATAAGGAAAGCGGCGATAAAAACACACTGCTCGACCTCGCTATCGGCAAGGTTCTCGTTCATGCGGAAAAGCTGAAATCGGATTCAAAATTCGAAGTCAGGACCCCAACGAGCACCACCGGCGTACGCGGTACGGTGTTCGAAGTCAATGTCGAAGAAACACCCGGCAAGTAAAAGATTCTAGTTTCGCGCGGGTTCTAGTATCATAGTTACCTCATGAGCCGACGTTTACGCCTGACCGCAGCCCTGCTTCTCTGCCTGGCGTACTCTCTCCCTGTATCGGCCGCCGAAAACCTGCCCGAAAGCAGCGACGACGCTTCCGTCGTCGAAGCGAAGATCCGCCGCGAACAGGAAGCCCCTGAAGCCATACGCCGCGAGCTGATTATCGAAGATCAGACAGAAAAACCTGCAGCGCCTCCAGACTCCGCCATGCGGTTCTATGTCAAAAAAATCAGCCTCACGGGCTCGACTGTCATCCCCCCCGCCCGCTTCAAGGACCTCCTCTCGGCGAACCAGGGGCGCGACATGACGCTTACAGAACTTGAAACTGTGGCTTCAAGAATCACGGACGAATACCGCATGGAAGGCTACATCACAAGCATCGCTTACGTCCCTGAACAGAAAATCGAAGACGGCGAAGTGGTCATTCGCGTGGTGGAAGGCAGGATCGGAGACATCAACGTTGAAGGCAACCGCTGGTTCCGGGCGCGCACCATGCGTAGATATCTTCCATTAAAGCAGGGCGACGTACTCCATTACCGTTCTCTTCGCAAAGGCGTGGACCGCCTGAATCAAAACCGCGACCGCGAAGTCAAATCGATCCTGCGCAAGGGCCAGAAACCCGAGACAACAGACATTTTGCTAAAGGTCAAAGACCACTTTCCCCTTCACGGAAGCCTGATCTTCGACAACCAGGGCAGCCGGTCCTCCGGCCAGAAACGGTATGGAGGCAACTTGAATTATGGCAACCTGACCGGCCTGGACGATTCCCTGACAGCCGGCACGGTTTTCGGTCAGCGTTTCGGCGCGCTTTTCAGCCGCTACGACCTTCCCGTACTGCCCCGGCATGGAACGTCGCTGTTCGGCACGTTCAGCCATGTCCAGGTCCATCCAAAAAAAGAACTCACGGACTTCGGCGTCAACGGTATTTCCAGAACTTACTCCGCAGGCATACGCCAGCCGGCCTATCGCACCGCGCGCTTTAATCTGGACACCGAACTCAGTTTTGATTTCAAGGAAAGCAGGACAAAAGTCCTTTCCGGGACTTTCCGCCGCGAGCGCCTGCGTGTCCTGCGGTTCTCTCACGACATCAGCTATCTCGACCGTTTGGGCGATACTTACTGGGACCAGAATTACGCGTGGGGCATCGACGGTCTGGGCGCTGTGATGTTCGCAGACCCGGGAAGCTCGCGCCAGAACATAGACCCGGATTTTTTCAAGATGTACGGCAACATCTTGCGCCGCGTCAAAATGCCGTATAAAACAACATTCCAGAGCAAGCTTGTTTACCAGATCGTATCGGACAAGGTAAGTTCATCGGAGGGGCTTTATATGGGAGGCGGTTCGACCGTGCGGGGATATCCTGAAGGCGACTACATCGCGGACACCGGCTTTTATTTCAACCTCGAGTATTTCATCCCGGTTTTTTTCGTACCTGAGGAAATCGATCTTCCCTTCACCCGCCGTCCCCTGAAAGGCACCGTGGACCTCGTGGCGTTTTTCGACCACGGCTTCGGCAAGCTGCGCGGGCCTTCGGGAAGCGAAGTCAAGGAAAGACATCTTATGGGCGTGGGCGGCGGCATCCGCGTCCGCGTTTATCAGAATCTTTTTGCGCGTCTGGAATGGGCGCAGGCCGTCGGCGACCACCCGCTGACCGACACAGGTCGCGGCGAATTCCATTTCCGTCTGCAAACCGAGATTTAGCCTGCGGCGCTGTTTTGTCTTTCGCAGACACAGCGATAAGCACTCCAGATAAATTTTCTCTCGATAATCCGTAACGCCTGCGGCGGGCTTTTCGTCCCGGCCCCGGCGCGTCCTTGCTCCCGGCTTCGGGAAAGACCAGGGCCTGTTTGGTCGAAAGCTAATGCTT
>CAZMMY010000181.1:2373-4613 GCA_964567495.1 uncultured bacterium | reverse complement strand
CGATTTCCAGAGCGACATCCACCCGATCTCGCCCGCGCTTTCCAACAAGGGAATTTATTATTGGGACGTTCCTTCGATTAAATCCACCCAGCTCAAGGTGCGCGTGCAGGACACGGCCAACGCCGACGTTTTTGATATTTCCAGCAACCCCGTCCGGATCGCGGGCGGCCTGGAACTGACCGCGCCGGGCACGGGCGAAATCTTCCGTGTGGGAGAAAAGGCCGAGATACGCTGGCGCGGCACGCCGAATATTTCCAACGTCAAGCTCGAGTATTCCACCGACGATTTCAGGACGCCTGTTTTGATCAGCAATTACGTGCCCAGCACCGGCTCTTTCGAATGGAACGTGCCGGACACGATTTCTGAAAACGTTAAGGTGCGTGTGTCTGATGCGGCCAATGCCATTGTTTCCTCGGTTTCGCCGCTGCCGTTCCGCATCCAGGGCGCGTTCCGCTTCACTTCGCCGAAGGGCGACGATACCTGGACTGTGGGGAGCCGCCAGACCCTTCGCTGGGACACGCTGGGCAGCGTGGGGCGTGTCCGCCTCGAATATTCGTCAGACGATTTCAAGACCTCAATTCCCATTGCGGCTTCCATGGACAACACCGGCAGCTATGAATGGAGCGTCGCCGAAACGGCGAACCCGGACATCCGCTTCCGCATCTCGGACGTCAAGGCGCCTTCCGTGCATACCGATACGCAGGGCAAAATCCATATCGCGGGCAGGCTTGAATTTGTCACGCCCTCGGGCGGGGAGCGCTGGATCGTAGGCGAAGAGCGCGTCATCCGCTGGCGCACCCTCGGCTTCATGCCCAAAATTGACCTGGAGTATTCCAAGGACGATTTCTATAAAGATATCCACCTGATCGGCTCCGATATTCCGAACGTAGGCAGCCATTCCTGGAAAATCCCGAACGACGCCGGCAAGGACATCAAGATCAGAATTCGTAACTCGGGCGATTCCAAAATTTCCACAGTGACCGAGCAGCCCATTATGATCGATTTCTACCATGTAACCTGGACGGTGCGCGACCCGGCAACGGGCGAGCACCTGATCGGCCTGACCCTGACCGACAGCGCGGGCAAGAGCCAATCGAACCTGAGCTCGCCGCTGGGCCTCGATTATCCGTACGGCATTTACACCGCGGTCTGGTCCAAGCAGGGCTATGAACCGTTTAAAACGACCTGGCTGGCGGACCGCGACGCCAATTTCTCGGTCGCGCTTGAACGCGAAAAAGAAAGCAAGCCGCTTGAGGCCGTGCGTTTTGATTTTGTCTATGACCGCGGCCGCGACCGCATGGACATCAAGAGCTGGTACGAAAAAGACGGCGCGCCTGTTCCCGCCGTTGTCAAATCAGAGGTCAAGATTTACGAGAACGGCCAGCTGGCCAAGACGCTCACTTCATCCACGCCGGATACTTCCGGCTATTTCAACATGGTGTGGGACACCCGGGCGGCTGCGGGCAATACGCGCTATATCGCTTCGGCGGCCATCACTCTGGCCGACGGCACCCTGGCCACCAGCCCGGTTTCCTATCAGCTCGACATCCCCGTCAAAGAACGCCGGGAAATTATGCCCAAGCAGAGCGTTGCCTCGATCTACCTGCAGCCTCTCGGCGCTTCGGCTTCAGCAGGTTCGTCCGCCGCGCCTTCGCTCCTGGGCGCGCCCCGGCCCGCGGCCCAGGCGGCCGCTGACAGCGCCGCTCCGGCGGAAACCGCCGAACCCCGCCAGGAAGTCCGGAAATCCGCTGCGCCCAAAGAAAAGACCCGCCTGGAAGTGCCGGAAAATGCGGCGCTCAACGAAACGGTTTCTGTCGTTTATTTCGGCGGCGAACAGGCCCGCCCCGTACTCGACCTTTATAACGCCAACCGCAAGCTGATTCTTCGTGCCCAGCCCATGCGGCCCGAAGGGGAAGGGAAATTCGTTTATCTTCTGTCCGTCCGCGGCTTTGATTTTATTCCCGGAAAACCCGTGACAGTCAGCGTGATCGACCTGGGCAGCGGCCGCTTTGAAACCGCTAAAATGATGGTCCAGACATCGTCCACCGCGGCGGGCCTCGACCGCACCGCCGGTGTTTCGACCGTCGAAATGGCCCTGAAGAACGTGAACTTCCTGATCCGCGAGGTCAAGGCTGCAGCTACGAAAGCAGACATGGAACGCCTTGCCGCCGATCTTGAGGATACCCTTGCCCCGCTGGTGGTCTGGAGCCAGGCTCCCGACGAGGCGGTCGTAGATAAGC
>CAZMMY010000181.1:0-2363 GCA_964567495.1 uncultured bacterium | reverse complement strand
CACTGATGGACAGCAAAGGGTACGATTCCGCCTTCCTTACGGGGGCGCCGCTTGACCCCAAGGCCATCGGGCCCGAAGACATCCATGACAAAATGCGGGCCTTCCGGGACGCCATGGAAATGCTCCGGCGCCTCTACGCAACCCTGGGGCAGTAACCCCTCTAGAACCCCCTTATTTTGGCTGCTGACACCGTAAAAGCCCCCCTATACAAAGACTTAAGGAGTTATAAATATTTATATTTAAGGCTTGAATTTTATATATTATTAGTGTACTATTCCCGGTAGCTGATTACCTAAGGGCACTGTTTCTCTAACAAGCAACTTACAGGGTAGTGAGATGAAAAAAATAACCTCGCTGGCTGCGCTGCTGGTGATTATTTTAAGTTTTTTTACCCCCCTCGCGTTTTCTGAAAAGCCGAAGTCCGGCTGGTTTTCCTTTAAAGGTTCCAACGACAGGCTCGGCGTTGTCAACGAACCGACGGTCAATTCTCCCTTTAAAATCGTCTGGAGCTACACGCCGGACATCAAGACCAACGGTTTTGTGGATTGGGGGCCTGTGGCCGCCAATGGAGTGGTTTACACTTCTGACGGTCTGAACAACGTGCTGGCCTTCAAAGCGGATACCGGCGCGCTGGTCTGGAAAAAATCCCTGCCGTCGAACGTTTTCAGTGTTTCGCTTTCAGCGGACGTGAGCCGTGTTTATGTGACCATCGCGATTACGACTAAACCCACTCCCACGCTTTTCGCGCTCGATCCCAAAACGGGTGAAATCATCTGGGACAACATGATCAATGGCCAGCCCGCCATGGGGGGCATGGAAGGTTCGCCCGGCATCAGCGGCGGAAAAATTTTCACGGGGTCCCTCCAATATGAAGGGCAGGGCGGTGTGGCGGCTTTCGACGAAGCTACGGGCAAGCTGCTCTGGCAGTGGCAGCTGACCCGGTTTTCTCCTTATTCTTCGATCACTGTGGCCGACGAACGCGTTTATGTCGGTTTTGAAAACAAGACCCTTTACTGCTTGAACGCCGCTTCGGGGCAGGTGGAATGGTATCGCGACAAGCTTCCCGATCTTCCTTTCGCAGCGCCTGTGGTTTCGAACGGAAAAGTTTATTTCGGCACGGGTACTGTGCTGAACGCGCTTGATGCGAAGACCGGAGGCGTTGTATGGCAGACGAACCTTGAAGGGCAGATCGGCCATTCCTCCGTCAGTATTTATGAAAAAACCCTCTATGTTGGGACGCGTGAATCCAAGGTCATGGCCGTGAACGCGGAAACCGGCGCTGTGCTTTGGGTCAAGGATACGGAAAATGGGCCGATCGAGTCTTCGCCCGTTATCAACAGCGACCGCAAAGTGCTGTATATCGCCACCGGCGGCAACGCCCTCCTAACCATGAGCCTTAAAAATGGGGAGATTGCGGACAGGTTCCGTCTCTCCGCGGACGAAAGGGGAGTATGGAAAAGCGCCCCAGCCCTTTATGAAGGCCGCGTGTATGTCGGTTCCCTGGACAGGACCTTTTACGCCCTGGAATGAATAAATAACCCGCTCCTTCAGTCTTTGATACTGAAGGGCGATATAAGCTCAAAATAGGACTAATGAATCAAATAACGGGAGGATCCAAAACAATGAAGAATAAAATTTCTGTGATGATGCTGGCAATCCTGACTGCATTCGCAAGCCCCGTTCTGGCTGTGGACGACGCTGCCAAGACAGCGGAGCTTCTTGCGGCAAAAAAGGCCGAGCTGAATGGCCATGAATGGGAAGTCAAACTCTCTTCGGCCGCTGACCCCAAAAAGATCACGGGCACGGACATCCTGGTCTTTAAAGACCTGAAGTTTGAGTCGAAGGAAATGGTGGCGAAAGGCTTTAACATCACCAACTACACCATCTCGCTCCAGGAGGGCGGCCCGACCGTTTGGGAGACCATGCAGTCAGACGACAAGGGCCAGTCGATTTTCTGGCGCGGTGAATGGGAAGGTGAATCCATGCGCGGTGTCATGAGCAAGCAGTCCGGCAATGGCAAGAACGAGGACTATTATTTTTCAAGCGTCAGCTCGAAAGTCATCGCAGATACGCCTAAAGAAGAACCCAAAGCAGAAGAGGCCGCTGCCCCGGCTGAAGAAGCAGCTGTCCCTGCTCTCGCAGACGCTGCCGCTCCCGCCGCTGAACAGGCCGCTGCTGTGGTCGAGGAAGCCGCTCCTGTAGCCGAAGAAGCCGCCGCTCCTGCCGCGGAAGTGGAACAGCCCAAGAAAAAGAAGAAGGGCTGGTTTTAACCGCTCATTTTGATTTCGAATCAGTCCGCCCGTCCTGGTGCAGGCACGACAGGACGGGCGGCTTTATTTCGGAGGTCAGCCATGAGTCGCTCG
>CAZMMY010000180.1:655-4626 GCA_964567495.1 uncultured bacterium | reverse complement strand
GGTGATCGCGAAGGCCAAAGACGCCGAGAGCAAGGCCAAAGACGCCGAAAGCAACGAGGAAGACCTTCAGGTCGCCATCCGCAAAATGGCAGACATGTTCAAAAACAAGTTTGTGAGCCGTCTTTCCTACGACAAGGCTCGTGAATTCAATAAGCGCTATCAGAACTATCTGACTGCGGCCGAAGACCCGGGCAACTTCCTGAAGTTTCTTGTCGATACCGGTAAATCCATCGGACTCAAGCCGAAACTCAGCTTTGCCATGAAAGAGCTGATGGGCCAGACCGAAACCCTTTCAATGATCAAGGGCACGGTCCTTTTTGATGAGCTCGAAAGTGTTCTCGAGGCCATGCTGCAGCGTATGCTTCAGACGCCAGAGCAGAAGCAGCTTTCGGCGGACTATAAAAAACTTCGCATGCTGAAGAACCTGGCCGCGCTTGAGCTTTCCCGCGACCAGCTTAACGAATACAAGCGCGGCGCGGAGTCCTATCTTTCGCTGCTTGGCGATATCCGCGGCGAGATTACGCCTGCGCTTGAGTTTTACCGCGCCGCGGTGGAGCGCGACAGGGCTTTTATCCGCCGCCTCGACAATATCATGGATTCTAAAAGGATCGACGCGGCCCTTGTGCTTGCCGGCGGTTTCCACAGCCAGGGACTGGAAGAAAATCTGAAGAAAGAAAATTACTCCTATGCGGTCATTATGCCCAGGATGAGCTCGATGGAAGGGCATGAAAGCTACGTTAGCGCCATGACCGGCCAGCCGTCTTACCAGAAGTTCCTGAAAGACTCTTTTTACGATGCGTTTATCCGTCATTCGACGTTTGAGATGATCAACCGGCTTCCGGAGCCTGAGTTCAAAAAGACCCTGAAGCTTTGGCGTGACGAAGTCATCCGCGATCTCGCCCGCCAGGGAAGGGTGGGGCAGTCGGGCGAGTACACGCGTTACATCGACCTGTTGTTCGCCGTGTATAAGGAAAAATTCGGGGACCAGATCAAAGTTGCCAAGACCCGCGAGGAAATCCTCAAGTCCATCCAGACCGAGCTGCAGCGTTTCCGAGATCAGAAGGCTAGAAGTGTTTGGGATAAATTCGAAGGGCAGGTCGGTGAATTTATGGCCGACGTCGAGGAAATGAATGACAAAGGCGAGCTGAACAAGGAAAGCCTTGTCCGGCTGGCCAAAGGCATGGACGCACCTTCGGCTACGCTTTCCTATATCCGGACACTTGACCGGACGCTGCCGGCAAACAGCCTCCTTGCGCGCTATCTCAGGGGCGAGTTGCCTCTGGCCGATTTTTACGGCGGCAGCAAAACAACTTTCGGCACAGTGAATGCCACGACCGCACAGGTTGCGGCCAGGGTCAATGAGCAGCTCGTTACTTCATATATGGGCTTGCTGGAGCGCCAAGGCACTGTGGCCACGGACGGAGTGACCAACGGGCTGACTCCCGAAAACGTCAGCGGTATGGCGGGCGAAGTCATGGGTATCGCGACGCAGACTCTTGGAGAAACCGCATCTAAGGAAGTCGTGGCCCAGCAGGCTCGTGCGGCATTTCAGGAAGCCAGCAGGCGCGTGCTTGGTTCGGTGCGGTCGGAAATGCGCAGCCAGGGTCAGCCTGAAGGCACTGCTACCCAGGCGATGCCGCAGCCTGCTTCGACCCAGCTTCCATCGTCTCTTTCTCCCAGCGCTGTTCTTCCTCAAAATCTGAATCCAGCTGATCTGGTTTCACAGGCCGATTTTTTCAGCGGTCAGGCCGGAACAAATGCGGTGCCTGTTTCCGTGAAGCGGACATCTGCGACTTTTCGCGTCCAGACACAGGGAGGCGTTTTCTACATGAAGATAGCGGCCGGGCCTGACGCGGCCGTCATGCTCGACGAAATGGACATGTACAACTCCATGCAGTCAAAAGGATCAGCCCAATGGCTTGTCAGAATGCCGTGGTCCGGAAGCGTTGAAATCGACGGGAATCTTTATCCGGCGATTGTGGTGGAAGACGCGCAGGGCACACCGCTCAGCGGTCTCGATATTCAGGACGGCGCTGAAGCCGCCGGGGCACTCAGCGCACTTGGTGTTTACGCCGGCATTCTCGACCAGATTATATTTACTGAAAATCGCTCCTATTCCGACCCGAAGGGAGCCAACGTTATTATCGGGAAGAACGGCTCGGTTAAAGCTATCGACTTTGGCGGCGCCCGCACTTTCGGAGCGATGCGGACCGATATTCAGGCCTGGCTTAATCAGAATCCTGGAGCGCGCACTGAGTTTGAAGGCAAGAATGAGAACCAAAGAAATGTCGATGCCGCCGCGTGGCGCCAGCTGGTAGGCGTGCCCAGCCTCTATACGCCCATGTACGCGCCGTCCGGAAATGTTCTTATCCGTCTCTCCGGCGATCTTCAGGGTACCGAGATCGGCGCCGCAAACAACGCGGGGCTGACCCTTGAAAAGTTCTTCGCTTTTTACACGACGCATGCCCTTGGGCAGATGCTTTTCTTCGATGTCATCGCGAAAACGCTTCCTGAAGCCCAGCGGAATTTAACCGCCGCTGGAATTCCCGCCATGGTGGACGCTTTCCTGCAGAGATTTCCAGAGGGAGCGGTTCGCGGCGAAGCGGCTCAGCTTATCGCCCGCGTACAGCAGCTGCAGGCATATGATCCCGCAGCGGTTCGCGGGCAGGAAGACATCCGTGAGATGCAGCAATTGTTTTCGCGGCTTGGCCTGCTGGCCCGCTCCGAAATGCGCGCCGCCGGAGTTCCCGTGCTTGAGCGGAAAGAAGCCCGGACAGTCAGGCCCGGTATTTCTCCGGAGGAAATGCGGAGAATATTTATCGAGCAGCTTGATCTTACAAGCCTTGCCATAGCAGAGAATGCTGATTCGGGCAGCCGCCTGAACGCTTCTGAGTTCGAGACGCCTGAGAGTTTCGTCGCCATGTTCAACCAGAAGATCGCGCCTTTGATCCAGGCTTTCTATGCTGCGGCTGATACGAACGCTAAACGTTCGGTTAAAAATCTTTCTAAGCAGTTTTTGAACGCGATCAAAAGCGGGACTGTCAGCAAGGGCGACGCGAACATGCTCGCCCTCATGTTCGATATGATCCGCGCAGAGTTAGAATCCGCATCTCCTCTTGACGATCCAGCCAAAGGCAGGGGCATGATCACAGCATTTCTTGCGTACGCACCTTACATGAGCCGCTTCGAGTCAGGAATGCAGGATGCTGAGTTCGAGGGTAAAGCGGCTTCGTTTCCTTCGGGTCTTTTTGCGTCATTTTCAACGCAGAACCGCGGGCGTCTGGAAGAGCTTGCAGGCGCGAGGATGATGGTTTCTGGCCTGGCGCTTCCTTCCACGAACCCTTTTGCCGAATACTTCAGCCGGAAGGGAAGGCTGATCAACGGGACTAAAGTCAAAGGCGCGGGGGAACAGCGCGCTCGCCTTAAGCCGGTCGGCGCTTTCCGTATGCTGAGCTCCAAGGACATGAGGCAGCCGGCAATGAACGCCGGAGAAAGCCCGGTTCAGGCGCAGGTAAGGCTTATGAGCGAGCGAGTCGCCAGGGCCGAAAGCGATTTTAATCAATATCTCAAGAAGGCGGCGATAGAAGTCGCTGACGCCACAGTCGATTTTGGAGCCCCCGTAAGGGGGAGTGAAAGCGACACCAAATTGAATCTCGGAGCTTCTTCCGATGACACCGCTATCAACCTGCCCGTCCTGACGGATGATGTCATCGAGGCGGCCGCGAAAAAAGCACCGAAGAAAGCCCCGAATAAAAGAGCCGAGCCGAAACAAAAAGTCTTTGAGTTTCCCAAGCAGCCCACGCGTACTTTTTCGGGAGCTCTTCTGGAGAACGCGGACGGTATCGACCGCGACGAAAAAATCGAGAGCGTGATCGTGAAGGCCTCGGAAGCGCTGGATGCGCTTCCCTCCGGCGAGGCTGGTGTGCTCGCAAGGATGAACGCCCGTATCCGGACTGCGCGTTCATTGCTGA
>CAZMMY010000180.1:0-645 GCA_964567495.1 uncultured bacterium | reverse complement strand
TATCGAGACGCAGATTGAATTCGTGCGCACTCTCGTGGTTGACGACATCCGGGACGACGAAGGGTTTATAGAGAACGATCCTGAAACTGCGAACAGCCTTAACTGGCTCGGAGCAAGGTTCCGACGCCGCCTTGAGGTGGCCGTGGGTTATCTGATCAACAGCCTTGACCAGTATTTGGAGACCGAAAGCAACAATATTTCCTCGTCTGTCAGACAAGCCATTGATAGCGGCCAAATCCCGGCCTCGAGTCTTGCGGGCATCCGTCTTCTTAGAAACCGGCTGGCCCAATTTAGCGGTTCTCTGGAAAATATCAAGTCGGTCAACGAAGCCATCTACGGCACTCTCGAAGCCATGGGCGTCAAACGCTCTGAAGTCCGTGAAGTCCTCAGTGAGGGCCCGCGCGCGGTGCGGAAACGACAAAAAACAGCAGAGGCAAAAAAAGCTGACGAGAAAAAACCCGGGGAACTCAGCCAGACGCCGCGGCCTATAAAAGTCCGCAGGGTTTTTTCTGCAGGCGCCCTTTTTACAGCGTTTGCGAGAGCTGCGTGGAACGTATCTCTGTCCTTTGCGCAGGGTCTGATCTCATTTTCCGTTCTTGTAGGCTGGTTTACTTATGTGTTTCCGGCGCTGGCTGCCATCGTGCC
>CAZMMY010000179.1:3518-4640 GCA_964567495.1 uncultured bacterium | reverse complement strand
CCACAACGGCAAAGAACAGATGGCGACCAAGGCTGATTAAGAGGCTTGCTAAGTTGATGTTGGGAAAGATAGTGTAGACGAGTTGTAGACTTTTGAGCCCTTTTTTCCTGTTATAATTGTATCGTGGACGAATCCACACAGAACCGCTCTCTTAATTGAGGGCGGTTTTTTTATTGGGGAAAAGACCCGCTATCATTCCCTCCGTTCCTGATTCCGATAATTCGTGCGCAAGGGGCGCTTCAAAATAGCCCATGCGACTTAAAAAACTCGAACTCTTCGGCTTCAAATCTTTCGCAGACAAAACCGAGGTCATATTTGACCAGGGCGTGACCTGTATCGTCGGCCCCAACGGCTGCGGCAAAAGCAACATTTCCGATTCCATCCGCTGGGTGCTGGGCGAACGCAGCGCCAAGATGCTGCGCGGCAGCAAGATGGAAGACGTCATCTTCAACGGTACCGACTTCCGCAAGCCGATCGCCATGGCAGAAGTCTCTCTTACCATCGATAACGAAGACCGAGGCCTTCCCATCGATTACAACGAAGTCACCATCACGCGCCGCCTGTACCGCTCGGGCGAGAGCGAATATCTCCTGAATAAAACCGTATGCCGCCTGAAAGACATCCAGGACATCATCCTGGATACCGGTATCGGCTCAAACTCTTACTCCATGATTGAACAGGGAAGGATCGATTACGTCCTTAACGCAGATGCGGACGAGCGCCGTTTCCTGATCGAAGAAGCGGCGGGCATCTCCAAGTACAAACTCAAAAAAGAAGAGGCCATCCGCAAGCTCGAACGCACTGAAGACAATCGCCTCCGCCTCAACGACATTATCCAGGAAGTGCAGAAGAATATTGCTTATGCCGAGCGCCAGGCCAAGCGGGCGGCGAAATACCGCGAAGAGCTCGAGCGGCTGAAGAGCATGGAAATCAAAAAAGCCTTCTACGAGCTGAATGCCCTTGCCGAGAAAAAAACTGAACTCGAGAATGAAATCGCAAAGATCCAGGAAGAACTTTCCGGTCTGGACGAAAAAATTTCCACGGGCCGCGCCGAACAGGGCAGGCTCCAGGACACTTTGAAAGAAACCCTTCTCCGCCATTCCCAGGCCGAGGCCGCGCTCG
>CAZMMY010000179.1:1720-3504 GCA_964567495.1 uncultured bacterium | reverse complement strand
CTGCGCTTCAACCAGGAAAAGAAACTCGAAATCGCGTCCCGTCGCGGTCAGATCGATGAAGAAACCCGCCAGCTGGAACAGCAGGCTATCCAGACCGAAAAAGAAATGGCTCTCAAGGAACAGGAAATCGCCGGCCTGGCCGCCCAGAAGCAGACCATCGAAACGGAACTCAAGACCGCCGAGCAGACGCTCCGAAATCTTGAAGCTCAGGGCGAAGAAATGCGCGGCGTTTCCGAGCGGATGAAGGCCCAGTCCTTCGAAGCGGCTGCTTCAACGACCCGGCTGCGCAACGAGTTCCACCGCGTCGCGGCGTTTCTTGAGAATAATACCCAGCAGAAAAAGAAACAGGAAGCCAGCGCCCAGCGCGTCCGCCTTGAAAATGAGGCCTGGGTCGGCAAGAAAGGCGACTGCGAAAAGGAAATCGCCTCGGTCGCCGCCTTTCTGGAGGAAATCGCAAAGAAAGCTTCAGCGCTCCAGCTTGAGAAGACTGAAAAACAGTCCTTGCACGATACGTCTGAAAAAGAACTCCAGGATACTGAGCGCCTCATGCACGAAAAGGCCTCGCGTTTCGAAATGCTTGAGGAGCTCGAACTTGCGGCGCGCGCTGACGAAGACAGCCTGCTCGCTGAACTGGATGAAAACCAGCGCCAGCTCATCCGGTCCATACGGCATATTTTCAAAGCCCGCGACAATTATGAATGGGCGCTCGAAGCGTCACTTGAATGGTTCAGCAAATCGCTTGTTGCGGATTCCTGGAGCACTGCCGAAAGCATGCTCGAGAAAATCCTCGCTAAAAAGACCTCGGGAATCGGGATCTTTATTAAAGAGAATGCTCCGGCCGCACGGGAAACAGGCGAACGCCCCCAGCACCCCAAGATCCAGTTCGCCCTGACCGACGCCGTGGAAATCGGTGAAGAATACCGTGGTCTTTTCCAGCCGCTGCTCGGCAATATCCTTATCACGTCCTCGCTGACGCCGGCGGACATCCGCGAACTGCTTCCTTATACAACCAGCTGGAAGTTTGTTTCTCCGGACGGCCTGATGCTCGGCCCCGACTACAGAATGTTCAGCCGCGGCGTCTTCATCGATGAGCAGAGCACGTTTAAGCGCACCTCGGAACTTGGCCAGCTCGAAAGCGAAATCGCAGCCCTTGCCTCGGCCCGCAGCCGGAAGATTACTGAAATTGAAGAGCTCGCCGCGCGCCTGCGCGAAATCGAGGAAGAGCAGGACAGGACCGAAGCCGAAAAGACCAACTCGCTCGTCCGCAAGGAATCATTTGAAGCCATGCGCCTCGGCATGGAAGACCGGCTTACGGCTTTCCAGCGCGAACTTGACCTCTTTGATTATGAAACCAAAGAGCTTGAGAGCGAATACGAGAAGGCGTCGCGCGAGCACGCCCGCCTTGAAACCGAACTTTTCTCTGCTGAAGAAATCGAGAAGGGCATCCGCCTTCAGCTGGAAATGCTTGGCAAGGACTTCGAGCGCCTTGACGAGAAAAAATCCAACGCCATGCAGCAGCTGGCGGAAGTGAAAGCGCAGTTTTCAAGCCTGCAGGAAAGGGAGAAGCTGCTGACCGGCTCTCTTGAAATCTTGAAGGCCCATCATGCCAGCAACACAAAGCGCACGGAAATCCTCGTTCAGGAAAAGCAGCAGCTCGAATACGCGCGGTAAAGCGAGCAGGCCAGCACAGCGCTTGCACAGACCGATTCTTTGACGCGAACACTGGCGGCAACAGTTGTGCCGCAACTTGCAGGACTGCACGCGGACCGACTGCGCGGCTCCGA
>CAZMMY010000179.1:0-1710 GCA_964567495.1 uncultured bacterium | reverse complement strand
GAACGGGCAATTCGCCAGGAAGATGAGAATCTCGAAGCTGAGCAGACCGGTCTTGCCGAACAGCGCAGGCAGGCGGACATTAATATCGAAATGATCCGCCAGGAAAAAGAAAAACAGGAAGGCGAGCTGACCCAGGTGCTGCAGGCCATCCAGCAGGCGCAGGGCCGCCAGCAGGAAATCCGCTCCTCGCTGCATCAATTTGACATGCAGCTCATGGACGTCAACTACCAGCAGAAAACGATTAACGAGCGCCTGGAGCAGGCGTATAAAATCAATCTTGCCGAACTGAATCGCGAAGAATTCATGCAGGAGGGCGACAACCCCGAAGCCCTCGCAGAACAGATCCAGAGCCTTAAATCAAAGGTCGAATCGCTGGGCACGGTGAACCTGCTCGCCATCGAAGAATATGAAGAGCTCAAAACCCGTTACGATTTCCTGATGGGGCAGCAGAAGGACCTCGAAGACGCGCGTGAGCAGCTGCTGGAAACTATCCGAAAAATTAACAGGACCACGAAGGGCCTGTTCGAAGAAACTTTCGCCAATGTCCAGCGCACGTTTCAGGAATACTATCAGATCCTGTTCCGGGGCGGATCCGCCAAGCTCGTGCTGGTCGATGAAACCAATCCGCTAGAATCCGGCATCGACATCTCGGTCCGCCCTCCGGGCAAAAAGCCTACGCACATTTCACTGCTATCAGGCGGTGAGAAAGCGCTGACCGCAATCGCGCTGTTATTTGCGCTGTTCAAGATCAAGCCATCTCCGTTCTGCGTGCTCGACGAAGTCGACGCGCCGCTGGACGAAGCCAACATCGACCGTTTCCTGACGGTGCTCAAAACCTTCCTGGAAAAATCCCAGTTCATCATCGTGACCCATAACCGCAAAACTATCGGCATGGGCGACGCGCTTTACGGTGTGACCATGCAGGAAGCGGGCGTCTCCAAGCTCGTGTCGGTCAAGGTCAACACGGACAGCAAAGCCGCACAGGAAACTCACCCGTCGGTCCAGGCTGAAGCTCCTAAAACGGAAAACTCGGAGTCCTCCGAAATCCACGCGTGAACCTGGCGAACTTCGTCACCCTCGGCCGGCTTCTCATTGTTCCTTTCTTTTTCGTCGAGCTCGTCACTTACAAAGCAGGTGAAGAGTTCCACCGCCAGGCTGCGCTCTGGCTTTTCTGCATCGCGGCGGCGAGCGATGCGCTCGACGGCGCTATCGCGCGCCTTACAAATACACAAACAGAACTCGGCCGCTTTCTCGACCCCTTAGCCGATAAGCTCCTGCTGCTTTCCGGTTTTATCGGGCTTCTCTGGGTCGATAGCCTTCCTTACAGGCCGCCGCTCTGGTTCACGGCCACCGTCATTTTCCGAGACATCCTTATGGTCCTTTGCATGTTTTCCGTTTTTCTGGTGACGGGAAAGCTGCTGGTCCAGCCGAGCATTCTGGGCAAGCTGACTACAGCCGGTCAAATGCTGACCCTGATTTCAGTCCTGCTCAGGCTGCCAGTCTCCGAAATCCTCTGGACCCTCACAGGAGCGCTGACCATTCTTTCTTTTCTTTTTTATCTCAAACGGGACATCCCAAAACTCAATCCAGGAAAATCATGACCCTCGCCCTTGCCTGCCTCATTGCATATCTGATCGGGACCATCCCTTCCGGCCTTTTCATTGCCCGGGCCGTCATGGGCATCGACATCCGCGAACACGGCAGTAAAAA
>CAZMMY010000178.1:0-4651 GCA_964567495.1 uncultured bacterium | reverse complement strand
TATGAGATCGCCTGCGCCGAGTTCTGCGGCCTTGGCCATTACAGGATGAAGGGCTTTCTTTCTATCCATTCCTAGGAAGGTTTCGACGCCTGGCTTAAAGAGAACGCCCCGCTCCCATGAGCGCGGCACGCTCGTCCGGGCTTTCGAAGCCCGGACGCCGCGGCAATGAATGAGTCGAGACGCGGCTTCGCTCAACGCCATACCGCGCCAGAGAGGAAACAATATGAGTCATGATACAGCGGCTGCACCGGCGAGTCATGCCGGGGCACATCATCCGAAGCAGAGCTTCTGGAGCAAATACGTTTTTTCGACCGACCACAAGGTCATTGGCATACAGTTTTTGATTACCAGTCTGATCATGTTCCTGGTCGGCGGTTTCATGGCCCTGCTCCTGCGGTGGCAGCTGGCTTATCCCGGCAAGCCCATGCCCATCCTGGGTGCTATGTTCCCTGAAAGCATGATGGTCGGCGGCGTCATGCTGCCTGAGTTTTACAACATGCTGTTCACTATGCACGCCTCAATCATGATTTTCTTCGCCATCATCCCGATCCTGGTCGGGGCCTTCGCCAATTACCTGATTCCTTTGCAGATCGGCGCTCCGGACATGGCATTTCCTAAAATCAATATGGCATCTTACTGGCTGGTGCCGCCCGCGGCGATTATCGCCCTGGCGGGATTTTTTCTGGAAGGCGGCGCGGCCAAAACGGGCTGGACCGCCTATCCGCCGCTGAGCGCGTTTGAACCCGTAGGGCAGAACTGCTGGATCATCGCGGTCATCATGGTGGGCACGTCGTCCATCATGGGCTCTTTCAACTATATCACCACTATTTTAAACATGCGCGCACCGGGCATGAGCATGTTCCGCATGCCGCTGCCGGTTTGGGCGATTTTCATTACCGCGATCATCTCATTGCTGGCCACGCCGGTCCTGGCTTCCGCGCTTTTCATGCTGCTTCTCGACCGCACCATCCATACCCATTTCTTTATACCGGCAGGCGGCGGGCATCCGCTCCTTTGGCAGCATATTTTCTGGTTTTATTCACATCCCGCGGTGTACATCATGATCCTGCCAGGCATGGGCCTGGTTTCGGAAGTGCTTTCTGTTTATTCCCGCAAGCCGATTTTTGGTTATCGCTCCATGATCTTCGCCATTATGGGGATTGCGTTCCTGGGCTATATTGTCTGGGGCCATCATATGTTCCAGAGCGGCATGAACCCGACAGTCGGCACGACCTTCATGGTTTCGACCATGGTCATTGCCGTACCGTCTGCCATCAAGACGTTTAACTGGCTCGGCACTCTTTGGCGGGGAAGGATACGCTTCACGCCCGCGATGCTCAACGGCCTGGCCTTTGTTTCCATGTTCGTGATCGGCGGCCTGTCCGGAATTTTCATGGCCTCCACGCCGGTCGACGTGTTTATCCATGATACCTACTTTATCGTGGCGCATATTCATTACGTTCTTTTCGGCGGCAGCATGTTCGCGGTGTTCGCGGGTATCTACCACTGGTTTCCCAAGATGTTCGGCCGCATGATGAACAAGCCGCTGGGTTACGTCCACTTTGCGCTGACCTTTATCGCTTTCAACTGCACCTTTTTTCCCATGCACATCCTGGGAGTCGGCGGCATGATGCGCCGCGTGTACGACACTACGCAGTACACGCACATGGCGCACTTCCAGCCCATCAACGTATTCATCACGATCAGCGCTTTCGTGCTTGGGGTCGCACAGATCCCGTTTTTGATTAATTTCTTCTGGAGCATGTTCGCCGGCCCCAGGGCGGACCGCAATCCCTGGGAGGCCAACAGCCTGGAGTGGAGTGCGCTTTCACCGCCTCCCCACGGCAATTTCGAGACCGTTCCGACCGTCTACAGAGGCCCCTATGAATACAGCTCGCCGGACTCCGATCTGGACTGGCTTCCCCAGGACAAGCCCGGCCCTGCCGGGGTTTCAAAGCACTAGCCTTTTAGGGCCTTTCGCCTTAAAATAGCGCTTTCCTTTCCCGCATGGCCGCGGGTTTTACCTATGCCTGAAAACACTCTGACTAGCTCTCAAACCCGCAATTTCCGTTACTTTTTCGCGCTGTTCCTGTGCGCCTGTGTGGCTTTCCTGATCATGGCCGGCGGCCTTGTCACCAGCCATGACGCGGGGCTGGCTGTGCCCGACTGGCCACTTTCCTACGGCCAGGTTTTTCCGCCGATGGTCGGCAACATTTTCTGGGAACACGGGCACCGCATGATCGCGGGGTTCACCGGCATTCTGACCCTGATCATGGCGGTCTGGACCCAGTTTGCGGAGGAAAGAAAATGGTTCCGCCGCCTTGCCTGGGCTGCGTTCGGCACCGTGGTTCTGCAGGCGCTTCTGGGCGGCCTGACCGTGCTTTTCCTGCTGCCGGACGCGATTTCGATATTCCATGCCTGCCTTGCCCAGACTTTTTTCTGCCTCACCTTGGCCATGGCCTGGTTTCTCAGCCCCGAGTTTTTAAGCCCTTCATTCAAACCGGGGCTGCCTGAGGGCCTGCGCCGGCTGTCTCTGATTACCATTGCGCTGATTTTCACGCAGCTTATTCTTGGCGCGGCCTCCCGCCATACGGAATACCTTCTGCCTGTTGCTCTTCACATCGCAGCGGCCTTCGGGGTTGCGGCCTTCGTTTTCATACTCGTCTATACGATCCTCCACGAAGAAGCTTCCGGTCTGCTCTCGAACGCCGCCATCGGGATCGGTTCGCTCACGGTAGCGCAGTTTTTTCTAGGCCTGGGATCTTTCATTTTTACGCGCATGGTGGAGCAGGGCTATGCGCCTTCAAGGGCAAGCGTCCTGTTTACCGTGGCGCATCAGACGAACGGTTCATGGATTCTGGCTCTTTCCGTCCTGATCGCCCTGAGGATTTTTAAAAAATGAACGTCTCTGCCGCAGTTTCCGCGGCCAAGCCGCGCATCCATCTGTATTTTGAACTGACCAAGGCCCGGCTTGTCTCTCTGGTCCTTCTCAGCACCGCGGTGGGTTTTTACCTCGGGACTCCCGGGGCCTTCGACGGAGCGCTGTTCGGCATCTGCCTTCTCGGCACCAGCCTGGTTGCCGCAGGTTCCATGGCGCTGAACCAGTGGATGGAAAGAGTTGAGGACGGCCGCATGAACCGCACGGCCGGCCGGCCGCTTCCGTCTTCGAAGCTGCACGCGCTGGAAGCGTTTGTTTTCGGCACCGTTGTTTCCGGCGCGGGTCTTGCGGTTCTTTTTATCTGCGCGAATTTTGCCGCAGGTCTGCTTGCCGCGCTGACGCTCTTTTTCTACATCCTTCTTTACACGCCGCTGAAAAAAACGACCTCGCTCTGTACCATCGTGGGCGCGGTGCCGGGAGCCCTGCCTCCGCTCATAGGATGGGCCGCGGCCGCGGGCACGGTTACTTATCAGGCGTGGATTCTATTCGCCATTATTTTCTTGTGGCAGATGCCGCATTTCCTTGCCATTGCCTGGATGTACCGCCGAGAATATGCGGCTGCTGGTTTCCAGATGCTTTCGGTCACCGACCCGTCGGGCCGCCAGCCCGCGAGGCAGATTGTGCTGTATGCGGCTTCGCTCCTGCCCGTAAGCCTGCTCCCGTCGCTGTTCGGCATGGAAGGCCCGCTGTATTTCTTCGGCGCGTTTATTATGGGCGCGGGCTTCATCGCCCTCGGCATTGCCAGTGTAAATTTGCTGAACCAGCGCGCTTCCTGGATTTTCCGTGCTTCCCTCCTGCACCTGACCGGCCTGCAGCTTCTGCTTGTCTTCGACAAAATCAAATGAACATGATCGAAATCCTGGACCTCAGCTTTTCTTACCGCGGCCGTAAGGCTCTGAACGGGGTCAATCTTTCTGTCCGCACCTCCGAGATTTTCGGATTGCTTGGGCCGAACGGCAGCGGCAAGACCACGCTGCTGCGCATCCTTTCAACAGCCCTCCCTTATGAAGAGGGCAGCGTAAGGTTCAACGGTGCTGAATTAAAAAAGAAGCCCTCTGAAGTCCGGGAGCTTTGCGGCGTGGTTTTTCAGTCGCCCAGCCTGGACGCCCGCCTGACCGTCCGCGAGAACCTGGAATATCACGGAAGATTTTACGGCTTGGCGGGCAAAGAACTCTCCGCCCGCGTCTCCGCAAGTCTTAAGGCGCTTGGAGTCGCGGACCGCGCCGGGGACCTGGCGCACAAGCTTTCCGGCGGCCTGAAGCGCCGGGTCGAAATCGCGAAAACCCTGCTGCATGATCCTGCTGTTCTGATTCTCGACGAGCCTTCTACCGGCCTCGATCCCGCGGCGCGTTACGATTTGTGGAAATTGCTGGCTGTTCTGCGGGCGGAGCGGAAAATCACGATGCTGGTCACGACCCATCTTATGGAAGAGGCGGAACACTGCGACCGTGTCGCAATTATGGACAAGGGGCGGGCAGTCTGCGAGGGCAGGCCCGATGACTTGAAAAAACGGGTGGGAGGCGATGTCATCCGCATTGAGACGCGCTCGCTTAACGCCCTGGCCCTTAAGATCCGCGAAAAATTTGATGTTAAACTCCGCTGCGAAGGCGGCGTGATCCAGATTGAACACCCTCATGCGGCCGAATGGATCCCGCGGCTTGCGGAAAGTTTCGCCGGGGAAATCGACTCCATTACGTTCCGTAAGCCCAGCCT
>CAZMMY010000177.1:0-4696 GCA_964567495.1 uncultured bacterium | reverse complement strand
TGAAACACCGCAGAAAAAAGACCTCCTGATTGTTCCAACTCCTTCCGGCTAAAAGGGATAGGCCTTAAAAAAGTAAAATTCCTGTTTTTTCCCGGCGGTTCATGCCATAATCCTCAGCTTATGATTCTTAAAGAATACGCAGAAGCCGCCCTGCGGCTGATTTACCCCGCTTACTGCCATGTCTGCAGCGCGTTTCTGAAGCTCGAGGAAACCGCCCTATGCACCGTATGCCGTGCCGGGCTGGGCGCGGAGCTTCTGGCCGACTCCGAACGCGAGCACACCTCCCCGGCCAGGCCGCTTAAAAAATGTTTTTCACTTTATTCGTATGACGGCGCCGCGAGTTCGGTCCTGGCGGGGGCCAAGACCTCCATCAAGCCATGGCTGTTCGGCCTGTTCCGTGAAGAAATCGAACGCTTCGCGCAGACCCTGCCGGTTTACGACGCGCTCGTACCCGTCCCCATGAACCGCCTGAAATTCATCCAGCGGGAATTTAACCCCGCCGAAACCGCGGCTTCGCTTCTGGGCAAGGCTTGCGGAGTTCCAGTCCGCCGGCTTCTTTCCAAACCTGCGGCCACCACACCGCAGCGGGGGCTCAGCCGCAAGGAACGCCGGATGAACCTGTTCGGCGCATTTAAGCCCGCACGCAAGGAAAGCATCAAAGGCCGCACACTGCTTCTTGTTGACGACATTCTTACCACGGGCTCCACCCTTTCAGAGGCAGCGCGAATCCTGCGCGACAACGGCGCGGCGCGGATTGACGCTTTTACCCTCGCGCGTGTCAACGAAGGAGCTGCGGCTTCCGCAGCTCCGGCCCGCACGGAATTGTCATTTTTCGAAAGGATCCTCCCTTGAAGGTCCTCGACCGCTACCTGACGCGCGAACTGGTCACTCCCATCCTTTTTTGCAGCATGATGCTGGTGTTCCTTATTCTGATTGCGGACCTGTTCGACAACCTCGACGATATCCTGCGCAACCAATCCGGAATAAAGTACGTCTTTCAGTATTACATGGCCATTATTCCATACGCCTTCGTAACGACCATTCCCTGGGCCGCCTGGCTGGGCACGCTTTTCCTCCTGGTCCAGCTCGGCTTCCATAATGAAACGACGGCCATGAAGGCGGCAGGGCTGAAGATCATCTCGATCGTGCGCCCTGTCCTTTTCATTGGTTTCCTGATCGGCATCGCTACGTTCCTCGTCGGCGACCGCGCCGTGCCCAAAAGCTTCAAAGTGGCCCGTGAAATCAAGGATACTTACATCGACAAAAACCGCATGAAAGAAAAAGACAAGACCGCCAAGAGCGTCACCTATTTCTCCGGCGGCAATCAGCTTTTTTATTTCCACACTTTTTCGAAGAGCCGGGGCGAACTCAACGGCGTGGTCGCGCTCTGGCTTGGCGACAAGCCGACCGACAACCGCCAGAAAATGATCGCGCGCCGCGGCATGTGGAAAGACCCCGTCTGGGAATTCGAGAATGTGACGGAATACCTGATGGATTCCCGCGGCCGCGTGCTGGGCGAACCCAGGACTTTCCCCAAGAAGACTTACGAGGACATCAAGTTCACCCCTTCAGAGCTGGCCTCCGCTTCAACCGAAAGCCTTTACCTGAATTATAAGGAACTTAAGCAGTCCATCGAAAAGCTGCGGGAAAACGGCGTGAATGTCCGAACCGAGGTTGTGGACCTGCACTACCGGCTGGCTTCACCGTGGCAGGCGCTTATCATGATGCTTCTGACCGTGCCCTTCCTGGGCCGCACTTTGAACCGCCGCGCGATTGCGCTGCAGGTCCTGCTTTGTGTCGGAACAGTTTTCGCGTTCCATGTGGCGGGCGCGCTGGGACTAGCGCTGGGCAAGGCGGGAAAAATCCTTCCGTTTCTGAGCGCATGGGCAGGCAATATCGTGTTCGCTATCGGCGCCCTGCTCAACATCGACAAAGCCAATTACTAGAATCTTTCCTGAAAAACAAAAAGCCCGGCGGGATTTCCCCTGCCGGGCTTTTTTTATGTCCGCGTGCGTTTAGCTGACGACGGTGACTTTCTTCATGGCGACCGGAGTCAGCGGCTTGTCGTTGCCGTCACGGTCCGTGCTCACGATCTTATTGACCACGTCCATGCCCTTGGTGACTTTTCCAAAGACGGAATGGCGGCCGTCAAGCCAGGGTGTGGCGGCGACAGTAATAAAGAACTGGCTGCCGTTGGTGCCGGGCCCGGCGTTGGCCATGGAAAGAATACCCGGCTCGGTATGTTTAAGCGAAGGCACGAACTCATCGGCGAAGGTGTAGCCGGGACCGCCGCGGCCGGTGCCGGTCGGGTCGCCCGTCTGGACCATGAAGCCCGGAATAACGCGGTGGAAAATAATGCCGTCATAAAAGCCGGAATTCGCCAGCTTGGTAAAATTCTCAACGGTTTTCGGGACTTCCTTCTGATAAAGATCCGCTTCGATCTCTCCCATCGTCGTTTCAATCTTGATCTTCACGATACCATCTTCCTTTCTGATTTCCTGAACCGCTGGCGCGGCCTTGGTTTCGGCCGGAGCCGGTGGTAATGCGGGAACAGAGCCGGTGCCAGTCGTGGCCTGGGTGCCGGCGCAGCCCGTGGTTAACAAAAGAAACAATAAGAGACGTGCTTTATTCATGGGTTCCTTCTCCTTCGGATTCTGCGGTTTGTGGTTTGCGAACGGTGCGTTCAGGAGCGACCGGAATATTGATCTCGCCCTGGATGCGCGGCGGCTCCGGCATGCTTCGAAGGCCGCCGGAAAGAGCCTCGAAACGCTCCTGGATCATTTTAAGCGCCTCGGCGCTCTGGCCTGACTCGATGGTTTCTTCCCGCTTCTCGCCCGGCGAGGGCACTGCGGCTGCAGTCAGGAAAAAAAGGCAGAACAGCGCGGCAGGACCACGAAAGAAATCAAATCTCCGTACCATCGGGAATATGGGTATCCTTCGGGATAATCACGATGCCGTCGCGGATGTAATAGTTCTCGCCGTCGTGCTCCTGCAGCTTCCTGGCGTTCGTGATGGTGACGTTGTTTCCGATCTTGACGTTCTTGTCCAGGATGCAGTTCTCGATGCGGCAGTTCTTGCAGATGCCCGCGGGCTTTGCGGTCTTGCCGTGTTCGTAATAATCGTTGCCCATGATCACGCTGCCGCTGATGACCGAACCTTTGCGTATGACGGAACGCAGGCCGATGACTGAATCGCTGATCTCCGCCTCTTCGATCATGCAGCCGTCTGCAATCAGCGCGCTCTTGAGTTTGGCGCCTGAAATCGTGGATGGCGGCAGAAAGCGCGCGCGGGTAAAAATTACACCGCCCGGGTCGGAAAACGCGAATTCGGGGGCAGCCTTGGTCAGGTCGATCGAGGCCTCGTAATAACCTTCGATCGTACCGATGTCGCGCCAGTAGCCGCTGAACACGTAACCGAACGCCTGGTATTTCTCGATGGCCTTAGGGATGATTTCCTTGCCGAAATCCGCCTCGCGGCCGGCCAGCAGGTCGATCAGCACCTTGGCCTTGAAAACATAGATGCCCATCGACGCCATGTACAGCTCGGTGTGCTTGGACTTGACGTTGAAAGCAGTGCGGATAGTGTCGGGCATGACGAAAGACTGGATATTTTCCTCGGGCGAGGGCTTTTCGCGGAATGCCGATATGTGCCCGTTTGCGCGGATCTGCATGATGCCGAAATGCCTGACCTGCTTTTTGGGCATGGGCACGGTGGCGATCGTCACGTCCGCATTTTTCTCTTTATGGAAATTGATGATCTCGCGGTAATCCATGCGGTACAAGTGGTCGCCGGAAAGAATCAGAACGGTGTCTTCCTCGCGCATGTGATAGTGCGGCAGGTGTTTGCGCACGGCGTCGGCCGTCCCCTGAAACCAGTCGTTGTTGGCCAGAGTCTGCTCGGCTGCCAGCAATTCAACGCTGGTCTGATGGAAATACTCATAAGGATACGTGCGGTGGATGTGCCGGTGCAGCGAGGTTGAGTTGAACTGGGTCAGCACGAAAATCTTGTGGAAACCGGAATTGATGGCATTAGAAATCGGAACGTCGACCAGGCGATACTTGCCGCCGATCGGGACCGCGGGTTTTGAGCGATAGCTGGTCAAAGGGAAAAGCCGTTTACCCTGGCCGCCGCCAAGGATCAGGGCGATCACGTCATCGCGCATTGCTGCCTCCGATAGATTCATTCTGAAAATGCCGCCACAACACGCGGCGGAAGGTGTCGTTCTCTTCCATCAAAAGCTCCAGCCTGCGGCGGATTTTTTCGATGAAAATTGCGTCTTTGGGATAGCGTTCTTTATTGACGAGGAGCTCCAGGCGGCCGACGAATTCGTCGATCAGCGCGGCGTTGCCCCGGATCTGCTTTTTAAGGATGCGGATTTCTTCCGTGGTCAGGCCCGGAGTTTCATGATCGAGGTTCTTGACGACCGGTTGAGGAATTTCAAATCCAAGATGCAGCATTATTTCGCGTACCTCGCGAGAATCAGGTCTAATTCCTTAAAAAACTCTGTTTTAGTATACACCCTTTGGCAACCCGCGCGCTGGGCCTCTTCACGGACCGGTGTTTTGAAGCCCGCCGAGAGGTACCCTATCGCTGCCACATGTTTAAATTCGGCATTCGAGCACAGTTCTTTGAGGACTTTAAACGCCTCGGCCTCGCAGGTGTCGTCGACCGGGGTCGTCTCCGGCAGGCCGCCGCC
>CAZMMY010000176.1:4092-4718 GCA_964567495.1 uncultured bacterium | reverse complement strand
GAAGGCCCGGCATCCAGGAAGACGGCCCTCGCCTTCGCGACGCCCTGGCCAAGATTGCCGGTTATCCGTTTTTCAGTACGGGCCGCGACCTCATCTTCCGCCTTTACGACGTGGCGGACGACAAACGCCCTGATTTCCTGATTGAAGGAACTACTGCCGAAGGTGATGAAAAACCCCGCTGGAACCTGCAGCACGTTTTGAAAAACATGTCGGGCGCGCGCTTTTATCTGAACACGGACCCTGATTACGCTCCGTTCCGCGAATTCGGCAAGATGCAGCTCAAGGCCATTTTCGGCGCCCGCCTGCAGAAGGGTATGGATCCCGCCGGCGTCAAAATCATGTTCTCGGACGTGCGCGAACCGCGCGAAATCGCCGCGCTTGAGGAGCTTATCGAAGAGGCCAAACAGGAGTTTCTGCAGGAAGTGGCGCGCTCTCCCGAGCTCCAGGCATCGCTTTCTGTCGAGGGCTCAGAAGCCATTGCGGCTGTCATTGACAGCATCCCGACCGGTTATATGATCGAAGACACGCGCACCGTTAACCGCGACATCAACGGTATGATGGAGGCTATGGCAGAAGCCCGCAAGAAGCGCCCGGCCAAGCGCTTCATCGGCATCGGATCCAACGAC
>CAZMMY010000176.1:0-4082 GCA_964567495.1 uncultured bacterium | reverse complement strand
GGCGGAACGGTTCGCGACGCGCTTCGACGGATTCTCCATCGGATCCAACGACCTGACAAAGTCTATTAACAGAGAACGCATGGGCGGCCAAATGCCGCTCGACCAGCTCAACCCGCTTTTGATCCGCGACATTTACCTTATCGCCAAGGCGGCGAAAAAACACGATATCCCCGTGGCGCTGGAAGGCGAATGGGGCGGTTCCGCCGCCATGCTTATGGTCCTGCTGCTTCTGCGCGAGAACAACAGCCAGGATATAGCGCCTGTCGCCGCCACGTCACAGATCGCCGAGCTCCTTGAAGTCGCGCGCACCATGCAGTGGCCGGACCTGAACCGGCCGGTTGGGGATCCTGCGACCGGAGAGCTTTACCCGTCTCTCAAGTCCCTCGTTGCAGCGTCTATCCAGCCGCGCGGCGAACACCTGCTCTTCCAATGGATGTACTCCCTTCTAACATGGATCCTGGGCCTGAAATGGTTGCCGGCGGTGATCCGGAGCGTCCTCGAGTCATTTCGTGAGTACGCCCTGCGCAAATGGCTTCCTATCGACAATCTCAACAAGGTCACGGACATTCTCGTGCAGACGTTTGTCGCGCGCATTGAGGATTCCGAAGACTTCAAAACTTTCGTCCGGGAGCGTGAAGCTGAAATCGCGCGTGAGGCGCAGCGGATCCGCGAGGCTGAAGAGCGCGCTTTGCTTGAAGCGGCGATTGCGGTCGAGGACGTCACCGGCACGAGCATGACTCTTCCCGGAGGCACCGGTGAAACCGGAGGCGCGATCATCGAGCCGCTGGAAGGCGAAGAAGGGATGTATGCGGAGACGCGCGAATTCATCGTAGGCGTCAACGGCCTGCATGTGCTGCCGACCCAGCAGTACAATGCGTGGGAGAAAAAGCTGCGGCCTGAAGAAGTTGTTCGCGCGGTGGACGTGCTCGTTGATGGTAAAGAAATCGACTTCAGGGACTGGAGCAAGATTCTGCAGGCGTTTGTTATGCCCGGTCGAAATATTCAGATGCGTGTGACCGGTACGCGCGAGCAGATCGACAGGGCTTTCGCGTTTATCGAAACCATTCCGGAGCCGGACGACTCCAAGGCTTTCATTCCGCTTATGCGTTCTGAAATGCGTCAGCTCCAAGCATCCTTTGAGGGAGACATTGTTACCGTTACGGACGGAGAGCGTGACGCTGTGATCCGGGCGGGCCGTGATTCTGCCAGGGTTGCCAATGAAGTCAGCAACGCTCTGGCGGTTTTCGGTCTCGACGACCTTCCGGATTACAGTGTTTCCGTCACGGTCGATCCGAACAACGGAAGACGAGGGGCGAAAGTCATGCCCAACATAGTCTTCCGTGTGACAGCCCGCGTACGGGATGCACTCGACCAGCAGCCGCTTGAATTCTCTTTCCCTTCCGAAGACCCGGAAGCCGTCGCGGAGTATCTCAGCTGGGTTTTTGAGGCTGTTAATCGCTCCGAAATGCGGACGGGGGAAATAAAGATCCACAAGACCTTTTCCGGCTACAAAAGCCCTCTGCTGTCTGCGGCTTATTCTGGAGACGGAAAATATATCGCAACCGGAGACGACGGCGGCGCTCTAGACGTCAGAGAAGTTTCTTCGGGAAGGGCCTTGAACAGTTTTGTCATCCACCCCGGCGGCAAAGTCCGCGCCGTTTCGTTTTCCCCGAAAGTAAACGCAGTCATAGCGGCCGACACAAAGGGCAATATTTTCCGCTGGGACGTCACCTCAGCGAACGTTCCCGTGGTTTTGGGAACGCTGAAAAGTATTTTTAATTCGGTGGCGTTCGCCCCTAACGGCGATTATTTCTATTCGGCCCTTAATAACGGTCTGGTGATGGCCCATGATTTTCGAGGGACGAACCAAAATTACAATCTTCTGCCGCCTAAGCAGGAACCCCTTAACGTAGTGGCGGTTTCGGCTGATTCTACCCTGGTTGCGGCGGGCGGACAAAGCGGCACTCTGAGCGTCTGGGTCGATAAACCGGGGCAGCACGACCGCATCGCCCATATCGCGCAGGCGGATACTGAAATTCGCGCCATCGTTTTCTCGCCCAACGGCAAAACTCTGGCGTGGGGTGGCAAGAAAGGCTCGATTTCCCTGGGAGACCTCACGGCGCCAAGGCTTCAGGATAGTATTATTACTCTGCTCGCCCCGAACCCTTCCCGAAACTCTCCGATCAACGCGCTGATTTTCTCAGGAGACGGCGAATATCTGATCGCGGGTTATGAAAACGGCGACATCCGCGTCTGGAATACAAAGACCCGGACTTTTGCTTTCGCGGCCAACGCGGCTCATTCCGGAGCGGTCAAGGCGCTTTCCCTTGCTCCCTCGGGCAATGAGTTCGTTTCCGCCGGCACCGATAAGAATTTGATCTTCTGGGGGATTCCGTTTGACGCCGCTGCCGCGGCCGGCGAATACCTCGCCGGTCTTCGGAGCGGCGGCGGGCTCGAAAGAAAATACGAGCCGTACAGGATAAAGCCGCTTGTCCCTGTGGCGCTTTCCATCTTCCAGGACAAGACGGGAAAAGCCCTTGAGCTCCGGGTCCATGACCTGACAACGCAGAGCATTCTCGTTTCGAAACTTTCGTTTTCTGCAGATGGCACCGCTTCGTTTAAAGAATGGAAGGCCGAATCGTTCATTTCAACTGCAAATACAAGAGAGGCCGAAACTGGCGCGAGAGTCAGCGAATTCCCGGTCGACTCCGGCCTGTATGTTAAATACCCGGATCCGCATTACTCAGCGAACGGCGAATGGACCGCTTATCTGGAAAAGAGAGAAACGGGAATAGCGGTCGGGGAAATTTTGACCGGCCGCCTGATTTATAAACAGGGCGGCAAGAAAGGTTCCGTAGCCCTTCCCAAGCTCATCGCAGAGCCCGGTTATGAGACATGGGTCCATGTGACGCCTGCTGGAAAAGTTTACATCCTCCAGTCTTCTTTCTATGCAGGCATCGCAAAACTCTGGGAATTCGATTTGTCTGCGCATCTCGCGACCGGGGAAAAGGAAACGGCGGTTTTTCGGGCCGTGGATATCGCTGAAAACGGAGCGAGATCCCTTTCCGGCCTGGTTTCACTTGAGGGTGTCCTGTATTCTTTCGACCGCAAGGCGGAACAGCTGATTCCGGTCGGCGCGAAGCGTTCCGAAGTCCGGGAGATGAGAAGCTCTGACGAACAGCATGTTATTCTGCAGATCATCAACCTGATCGAGGCGCTGGATGCCAGGGGCATTCGCGCGAAAGTCCATGGCCGCGACCTTCTTGAATTTGGAAGCCGGGGAGACGCGCTTGTGGATTATGTCCAGCGCTACAGTGTGCTGAAAAATATCGATGATATCCGCCGCGTTCTTTCCTGGCGGCTGGACATTGAGTCCAAATCCGGCCTGCCTTTGAACGGAATGGATTCCGCCAAAACCGCGGAAAAAACCCGCCTTCTGTTCGATGCGATTTTTGACCAGCCTCAGTTTTTAAAACGGTGGAACGACCGTGACGCGAGGGGCCCGCAGCCTCTTAATGTTGTTTTCTTCAAGCGGGGCCAGAGCGGGTCTGAAATGACGCACCTCCTGAAGTCCCTTCCTTATGTCAATGTCCAGATCGTTTTAAGCGCCACCGACGACGGCCTGGGATGGTTCGAGGCTTCTCGTGACTTTCAGGCCACGGGTATTCCGGGGGCGGGGAAGGTCCTGCTGGATCTTGCCCAGGACAGCGTGGCCAAGGATTTCCTGACCTACCGTATCAAAGGGGAAGGTAAATCCGAGGATGAGCTGATGAAGGATTTCACGGCCCTGGTTGAAAAACTCCAGTCTCCCCAGCTGCGAGTGAACCTCTCGGATGAAATGTCAGTTGTCTTTCAGAAGGCCATGCGGCTTGAAGTGGACAAGAAAAGGAAGTTCGCGCTTTATCTTGACCGGTTTTTAAAAGAAATACGTAAAAAGAAAGCAGAGAAATCCGATTACACATTTAATCTGAAAGACATCCCTCTGCGCAGTTTTGCGCTTTTGGGCGCGGCTTTTGTTTACAGAGACGGCGGATCTGAAAACGAGTGGCAGAGCTCCGTGGATGAAATTGGCGGCCTGTTGG
>CAZMMY010000175.1:3040-4742 GCA_964567495.1 uncultured bacterium | reverse complement strand
TTTAATATCACCCGCGGCGGGCTTCTCAAAGCGCTTGTCGCGATCCGCGGCAATCAGCGTGTGACCAGTGCCGAGCCTGAAGTCAGCTATGAGGCGCTTGAAAAATACGGCCGCGAGCTGGTGGGCGAAGCGCGCAAAGCCAAGCTCGATCCGGTCATCGGGCGTGATTCAGAAATCCGCCGCGTCATTCGCATTCTTTCACGTAAAACAAAGAACAACCCGGTCCTGATCGGCGAGCCTGGTGTGGGCAAGACCGCTATCGTCGAAGGCCTGGCGCAGAAGGTCCTGGCCGGCGACGTGCCCGAAGGCCTGAAGGACAAATCTATTTTCTCACTCGACATGGGCGCGCTGATTGCAGGCGCAAAATACCGAGGTGAATTCGAAGAGCGCCTGAAAGCTGTGCTGCAGGAAATCAGGAAAAGCGAAGGCCGCATCCTGCTTTTCGTCGATGAGCTCCACACTATTGTGGGGGCGGGCAAGACGGAGGGTTCCATGGATGCCGGCAACATGCTCAAGCCCATGCTCGCCCGGGGCGAACTGCACTGCATCGGCGCGACTACGCTGGACGAATACCGCAAGTACATCGAGAAGGACGCGGCCCTGGAGCGCCGCTTCCAGCCTGTGACCGTCGATCCGCCGTCGGTCGAGGATTCAATTTCGATCCTGCGCGGCCTGAAAGAACGCTTCGAAGTCCATCACGGCGTCAAGATTCAGGACAATTCGCTGGTCGCGGCGGCCGTGCTTTCCAACCGCTACATCTCCGACCGCTTTCTGCCGGACAAGGCCATCGACCTCGTGGACGAGGCTTGCGCCATGATCCGCACGGAAATGGATTCCATGCCGACGGAGCTCGATGAGGTTTCGCGCCGCTCCATGCAGCTTGAAATCGAGGAAACCGCCCTTAAGAAAGAAAAAGACCGCGGCAGCCGCGACAGGCTGGACGCGCTCAAGAAGGAACTCGCGGAACTCCATGAGAAACAGAAAGGCATGAAGGCCCAGTGGGAAAACGAGAAGAAGCAGATCTCGAAAGTTCGCGGCCTGCGCGAAGGCATTGAGAAAACCAAAATCGAAATCGAGAAGGCCGAGCGTGAGTACGACCTGAACAAGGTTGCGGAACTGCGCCACGGCAGACTGCCGCAGATGGAAAAAGACCTGGTCGCGCTTGAAAAAGAACTTTCCAGGTCCGAAGGCCCGCGCCTTTTGCGCGAGGAGGTCACGGAAGAGGAGATCGCGGAAATCGTGTCGCGCTGGACCGGCATTCCCGTCTCGCGGATGATGGAAGGCGAGAAGGAAAAGCTTCTGCGCCTGGACGAAATCCTGCACAAGCGGGTCATCGGCCAGGACGAAGCTGTTAACGCGGTCGCAGACGCGGTTGTTCGCGCGCGCTCCGGCATCAAGGACCCGCGCCGTCCCATCGGTTCCTTTATTTTTCTCGGCCCTACGGGTGTCGGCAAAACCGAACTGGCCAAGGCGCTTGCAGAATCGCTTTTCGACAGTGAGCACAATATGGTCCGCATCGATATGAGCGAGTATATGGAAAAGCACGCGGTCTCGCGCCTGATCGGCGCGCCTCCGGGCTACGTGGGCTATGACGAAGGCGGCCAGCTGACCGAGGCCGTGCGCCGGAAACCCTACTGTGTCATCCTGTTCGATGAAATCGAAAAGGCGCATCCCGATGTGTTTAATGTTCTCCTGCAGCTGC
>CAZMMY010000175.1:0-3030 GCA_964567495.1 uncultured bacterium | reverse complement strand
TCGCAGGGAAGGACCGTCGATTTCAAAAATACCGTGGTCATCATGACCAGCAACATCGGCTCTTCTTACCTGCTCGACAGTATCGGCGGGGAAGGGGTCATCACGGAAGCTGCGCGTGAAAAAGTCCTGCAGGAACTCCGTATGAAATTCCGGCCGGAATTTTTAAACCGTGTGGACGACACCGTGATGTTCAAGCCGCTCGGCCAGGAAGACATCCGCAGGATCATCGATCTGCTGCTCAAGGACCTGGACAAACGGCTCGAGGCCAAAAAAATCACGCTCGAGCTTTCCGATGCCGCGCGGAATTACATTGCGGGCAAGGGCTATGACCCGGTCTACGGAGCGCGCCCGCTCAGGCGTTATCTGCAGCGGGAAGTCGAAACCCGCCTGGCCAGGGCCATCCTGAAAGATGAGGCCCCGGAGGGCAGTACCGTGACCTTCGATTTTCGGGACGGCGACCTGGTGATCCGGACGAATAAGGCCAAGGCCTCCAGATAATCTTAAAAGGCGCCCCGAAAGGGCCTTTTTAGCCATTCTTCTCTTCCGCTTAAAAAAACGGAAAAACCCCCTTGACCTGCTCTATTTACCGCGTATACTCTAGTTACTCGATAGACTTTATATGATTTCCAAAAAGACGAAATACGCGCTCAAGGCGCTCGAAATCCTGGCAGGCGATTACCCTCAGAGGGGGCCATGGCTTATTTCTACTCTGGCCGCTCAGGGAAAGATCCCTAAAAAGTTCCTGGAGCAGATCCTGCTCGAGCTCAAGAATAAAGGCGTCCTGGAAAGCAAAAAAGGAAAAGGCGGGGGATACTTTCTTGCCCAGCCTCCCTCGGCCATTACGCTCGGAAACGTCATGCGCATCCTGGAAGGCCCGCTGGCGCCGCTGCCGTGCGTCAGCCAGACGGCCTACCGCCGCTGCGATGAATGCGTCGACGAAAATACCTGCTCCATCCGTATGGTCATGCGCGAAGTGCGCGAAGCCACAGCTTCGATTCTCGACGGCACCTCATTGCAGGACATGATCGAGAAGGGAACATCTCAGATTTCTTACGCGATTTGAAATTTAAAGGAGAAGTAAATCATGAAGGCTAAGTTTTTAAGTCTGACTCTGGCGAGCGTGATCGCGCTGGTGCTGGGAGCGCCCGCGTTCGCCGCAGCGAAAAGGGACGTCACGATTTTGAACGCGTCATACGACCCGACTCGCGAGCTATATCAAGACGTCAATGAAGCGTTTGCGAAGCAGTGGAAGGAGAAAACCGGCCAGACCGTGAAATTCAACCAGTCGCACGGCGGCTCGGGCAAGCAGGCCCGCGCTATCATCGACGGGCTTGATGCCGACATCGCCACGCTCGCGCTTGGTTTCGACATCGACACGCTGGCGATCAAGGGCGGTTTGATTTCGAACGACTGGCAGCAGAAACGTCCGCAGAACAGCTCGCCTTACACTTCGGCGATTGTGTTCGTGGTCCGCAAAGGCAACCCCAGGCAGATTAAGGATTGGGATGATCTGGCGAAGAAGGGTGTGGAAGTCATCACGCCCAATCCGAAGACATCAGGCGGCGCCCGCTGGAACTATCTCGCAGCCTGGGCTTATGCCAAAAAGAAATTCAACGGGGACGAAGTGCAGATCAAGCCGTTCCTGACAGCGCTTCTTAAGAACGTGATTGTGTTCGACACGGGCGCGCGAGGCTCTACCACGACTTTCGCGGAGCGCGGCATCGGCGACGTCCTGATCGCGTGGGAAAATGAAGCGTTTCTTGTCACCGAGCACCTCGCGCCGGGGCAATTTGAACTTATCACGCCCTCGCTGAGTATTCTGGCCGAGCCTCCTGTGACTGTAGTCGACAAAGTCGCTAAAAAACACGGCACCGAAGAAGTGGCCAAGGCCTACCTCGAATTTCTGTATACAGAAGAGGGGCAGGAGATCATCGCCAGGCATTTTTACCGGCCCCGTTCCGAATCGGCGCTGGCCAAGTTTCCGGACCGCTTCAAGAGGCTCGAGCTTGTCACGATCGCCGACTTCGGCGGCTGGCAGAAGGCTCACGCTGATCATTTTGCCGACGGCGGCACGTTTGATGAGGTTTACCAGATTTAAGGCCTGACAAATTGTCGGCGGCAGCTAGTAAAAAGAAGCAAAAACAGACATCCAAGACACCGGAGGAACCTGCCGGTGTCTTTGTGCCCCTGAAAATAGAAAAATCTGTTATTATGCGCGACCTTTATGAAACTTAAACAATACAGCGTTCTTCCGGGATTCAAGCTTACACTCGGTTTCACGCTTTTTTATCTCACGCTGGTCGTGCTGGTGCCGCTGTCCCTGCTTTTTTTTCGCTCTTCGGCGCTCAGCTTCGAGGAATTTCGTGCGACCATTTTTTCGGCGCGGGCCCTGGCCGCTCTACGGCTCAGCTTCGGCGCGTCACTGATCGCGGCGCTGATCAACGGCGTTTTCGGCCTGCTGGTCGCCTGGGTCCTTGTGCGGTATAAATTCCCGGGCAAAAAACTTGTCGACGCGTTCGTGGACCTCCCGTTCGCCCTGCCGACCGCCGTGGCCGGCATCTGTCTGACGGCGCTTTACGCGCCCAACGGCTGGATCGGGAAGATCCTTTACGACCTTGGCATCAAGTCCGCATTTTCACCGCTCGGCATCACGATCGCACTGACCTTCATCGGCCTTCCGTTCGTGGTTCGCACGGTTGAGCCCGTGCTTCAGGACATCGACCCCGAAATCGAAGAAGCCGCGTCGAGTCTTGGCGCGCGCCGTCCGCAGACTTTCGTGAAAGTTCTCTTCCCGATTATTTTCCCTTCCCTTCTGACCGGCTGCACCATGGCATTCGCGCGCGCGCTGGGGGAGTATGGCTCGGTGGTTTTCATCGCGGGCAACATGCCCATGAAGACCGAAATCGTGCCGCTTCTGATCATGATCAAGCTCGAACAGTATGAGTACGGCCAGGCGACAGCCATAGCGTCCGTCATGCTGGTCATTTCGTTCGCTCTCCTTTTCGTTATCAACATGCTCCACGCATGGAG
>CAZMMY010000174.1:0-4759 GCA_964567495.1 uncultured bacterium | reverse complement strand
ACGTCTGGCGGAGTTCGGCAAGGTGCACCGCTACGAGCGTTCCGGCGTCACGCAAGGCATGATGCGTGTGCGCGCCTTTACTCAGGACGACGCCCATCACTTCTGCACGGAAGACCAGCTGCAGGACGAAATCGGGCATTTGATTGACTTTATCGGGGAAATCTATACGATCTTTGGGTTCAAAGACTGGGATGTGGCCGTCTCGACTAAACCTGTTAAAGCTATGGGGTCAGACGAAGTCTGGAACAAGGCCACGAATGCGCTGAAAGACGCTCTTTCCAGCCGGAACATCCCGTTCGAAATCAAGGACGGGGAGGGCGCGTTCTACGGCCCCAAAATTGAATTTGTGATCTATGACAGCATCGGCCGCTCGTGGCAGTGCGGAACGATCCAGGTCGACTTTTCCATGCCGGAGCGTTTTGACCTGGAATATGTCGCCAGCGATTCGTCGCGCAAGCGGCCGGTCATGGTGCATCGCGCCATTTACGGCTCGATCGAGCGCTTTCTCGGCATCCTGATCGAGCATTACGGCGGAGCGTTTCCGCTTTGGCTCGCGCCGGCCCAGCTGCGCATCCTGACGATTTCTGAAAAGAACGCGGAGTTCGCGGGCGAAGTCGCAAAGCAGTACCGCGCCGCCGGGTTTCGCGTCGAAGAAGACTATGGCGCTGATAAGATTGGGTATAAAATCCGTGAAGCTGAAATGCAGAAAGTGCCGTATATCTTTGTCGTAGGCGACAAGGAAACTGAAAGCCGGAAAGTCGCAGTTCGCAAACGGGGCAAGCAGGACCTGGGAGTCCAGGACCCTGGAGCCTTCCTGGAAACGCTGAAAGCGGAAGTCCGGGATAAATCTTAAAATAAACCTAGGGGGGTCTTTGAAGCAGTCGAACATTAAAGTCAGGGCAAATGAACAGATCAGGGTTCCGCAGATCCGCTTAATCGGAGCCTCGGGCGAACAGATCGGAATCGTTCCGACCAAGGAAGGTTTAAGGCGCGCGGTAGAAGAAGGGCTTGATCTCGTTGAAATCGCAGCCACCGCAAAGCCGCCCGTTTGCCGGATTTTAGACCTCTCGAAGTACCTTTATATTCTCGAGAAGAAAGAAAAGGAAGCGCGCAAGAAGCAGAAGGTCATTCTCGTCAAGGAAGTTAAAATGACTTCCAAAATCGAGGAACATGATTATCAGACCAAGCTGCGCAATTCCCGCAAGTTTCTGGAGCGTGGGGACAAGCTGAAGCTGACGATGTTCTTCCGCGGGCGTGAAATTACGCACGTGGACATCGGCCAAAAGATTGTGGCGCGCTTCGTTGAGGATTTGTCGGATGTGGCCGACGTCGAGCGGAACGACGGCCTGGAAGGGAATGCCATCCACATGTATTTTATTCCGAAAGCACCCGCAGCAAAAAAAACACCGCAATCGAAGAAAGAAGAGGAAGAGAATTAGCCATGCCTAAACTTAAAACGAACAAAGCTGCGCAGAAGCGTTTTCGCATTACCAAAAACAAGAAAGTTCTGCGGCCCAAGTCGCTCAAGCGCCACCTGCTTGCCGACCGCACTTCCAAAAAGAAGCGCCAGGCTCGCGGCATGTTTACGGTTGATCCGGCCGACGCTAAGAAGGTCATCCGGATGCTGCCTTACGGAAGCAAATAATACATCAAATAGAAAGAGAAGGAGTTTCATATGCCTAGAAGTGTAAACAATCCCGCATCGAGAAGGCGCCGCAAGAAGGTGCTGAAGCGCGCCAAGGGTTTCTTCCAGGGCCGCAGAAAGCTTTTCCGCACGGCCCATGAAACCGTGGTCCGCGCTATGGCTTTCGCCACCCGCGACCGCAAACAGAAAAAGCGGAATTTCCGCAAGCTCTGGACCATCCGCATTAACGCGGCATGCCGCCAGAACGGCACGACCTATTCGCGCTTTATCTCCGGTCTGAAGAAGGCCAACATCACGCTCGACCGCAAGGCGCTTGCGGATCTGGCCGTGAAAGACGGCGCGGCATTCACCAAGCTCGTTGAGCTTGCCGGCGGCAAGAAGAAATAACTTCCGGGTAACCACCGGATAGTTCTTCATGACTCCCATCCAGGCTGTCGAACAAGAGGCGAAGTCCCGGCTCCAGGCCGTCAAAACGGCCGAAGAGCTGGAGGCTTTTCGCATCGAGTTCCTGGGCAAAAAGGGCAAGCTCCAGGGGTTAATGGAGCAGCTCAAGGGCCTGAGCGGCGACGAGAAGAAAAATTTCGGCATTGAGGTCAACAAGCTCAAAGGTTTCCTGGAAACCGGGCTGCAGAATCTCAAATCGGGGATCGGTGCCGCCGCTCCTGCCGCGCGTCCTGCGTTCGACGAAACCCTGCCTTCTATCGCGCCCGCCCGCGGCGGCCTGCATCCGATCACGCAGACCATCCGGGAAATCACGCGCATTTTTGAACGCATGGGTTTCGAGACAGTCGACGGCCCGGAAATTGAGACCGAGTTCCATAACTTCACGGCCCTGAATATCCCCCTTGACCATCCTTCGCGCGACGGTTTCGATACGTTCTATACAACCTCTGGGCACCTTCTTCGCTCTCAGACGTCGACCGTGCAGATCAGGGTCATGCATGACCGCAAGCCGCCGCTTCGCGTCATTGCGCCAGGGCGGGTTTACAGGCCCGACGCGGTCGACGCCAGCCACTCCTTTATGTTCCACCAGATCGAAGGCCTCATGGTGGACGAAAACATTTCCTTCGCGGATTTAAAAGGCATCCTGCTCAGTGTCCTCCGGGAGCTTTTTGGTTCCGGCGTTAAAGCCCGTTTCCGCCCGCACTTCTTTCCGTTTACCGAGCCTAGCGTAGAAGTGGATATCAAATGGGGCAAGGGCTGGCTCGAGATCCTCGGCGCAGGCAGTGTTCATCCCCACGTATTTGACCAGGTCAAAATTGATTCAAAGCGTTATCAGGGTATCGCATTCGGCCTGGGCGTTGAACGCATGGCCATGCTTCGCCATCAAATTCCCGATATCCGGTATTTCTACGAAAATGACATCCGTTTTCTGAGGCAGTTCTCATGAAGGTCTCAACAAACTGGCTCAAAGATTTCGTCGTTCTGACGCCGCCTCTCGAAGCGGTGGCCGAACGCCTGACGCTGGCCGGCCTCGAGGTTAAAAAAATCGAGCCTAGCCCGGACAAGAAAGACACCATCTTTGAAATTGAAATTACGCCGAACCGTGCGGACTGGCTGTCGCACCAGGGCGTGGCGCGCGAGATCGCGATCATTGAGAACAAGTCGCTGAAGGTCCAGCCCGAATCTAAAGAGGCCAGCCGCGAAATGCCAAAGGGGTGGCGCGTAGACATCAAAGAACTCGAAGGATGTCCGTACTATACCGGAGTTTACATCGAAGGCGTTACGCAGGCCCCCACGCCGGATTTCATGAAAGAGCGCCTTGCCGCGTGCGGCATCCGCTCCATCAGCCTGCTGGTCGACATTACGAACTATGTTTTACTCGAGACCGGCCAGCCTCTCCACGCATTTGACGCCGATATGATCGCCGGCCAGGAAATCCAGATACGCAAAGCCAAGGCGGGGGAAACATTCACTGCAATCGACGGAACTGTTCATAAGCTGACGCCGCAGGACCTTGTAATCGCCGATAAAGACAAGGCCGCCGCGCTGGCCGGTATCATGGGCGGCAAGGACACCGAAGTCACGAACCGTACGCGTAACATTTTCCTGGAATCCGCTTTCTTTCATCCTCGCTGGATCCGCCAGAGTGCGCGCAAAAATGCGCTCTCTTCCGATTCCTCCTACCGTTTCGAACGCAAAGTCGATCCTGAGGGAGTAGACAAGGGACGAGACAGGGCCTTGCAGCTGATTCAACAGTACGCCAGCCCTCGCTTTATCAGCGCAGTCATCCGGGCGGGCCGCAAGCCTACGAGCGGGGAAGCGAAATTGCGGATTTCTACGGCCGAAGTCAAAAAGCGCCTCGGTATCGAGATCAAGCCTCATCAAATCGCGTCCATTCTTAACCGCCTGGGCATGGTGAAGCAGGACTCGCCCGAAAGCTGGACTTTTACAGCGCCGTCGTTCCGTCCGGACATCGCCGAAACCATCGACCTGGTCGAGGAGATCGCGCGCGTCCACGGCTATAACGATATCCCTGAAGCGTTGCCTGCGCGGCCTATTACTGCGGCGGCCGTCAGCCCCCAGACGCGCTTCGAAGATGCGGCTCGTGAATTTTTGACCGGCGCCGGCTTCTATGAAACAGTAACTTTCAGCCTGATCAACGGCGCAGGGCTTACTGAATCAGACCTTAAAAATGCGGTTCGAGTGAACAATCCCCTGAATTCGGAGCTGGTCTGGATGCGGCCGACGCTTGCGTCCAGCCTGCTGGCAGTGATCCAGAAAAATATCTCCGTGGGTACGGCCCGGGTACCGGTTTTCGAACTGGCCAACCGCTATTCAATGGACCCTGCCCAAAAACTGCCTGTGGAAGAACGTGTGCTGGCCATTGCCTGGACGGGCGCACGGACGGACAAGTCCTGGCAGGATGCTGAACGTCCCGCAGGGTTCTATGATTTGAAAGGGCTTGCCGAAAGCCTGCTGAACGCCAATCTCGCGAAACCCTGCGTTTTTGAACCCGCCGAGCGTTCATTCCTGGCCGACGGCATTTGCGAACGGATCAAAGTCGAGGGCGCGGACGCGGGATTCCTCGGGGAAATCAAAACTGATCTTGCGAAGAAATGGGACATCGAAAGCAAAGTTTATTATGCCGAGATCTCGCTGGCTAAGTGCGTC
>CAZMMY010000173.1:0-4766 GCA_964567495.1 uncultured bacterium | reverse complement strand
AATATTTCGGGCGAGGATTTGGCGAGTTTTTCGAACGCGGCGTAAAATTCGTTTCCATTTATGGATCTTTGTTCCAGCTGATGGGCCAGAAACACGACTTTCATGGCGGCGGCCACACGGGGGTCGGGGTGGCTCATACTCAGGACGGAAACAACGAGCGGGTTGAAACCCGCAACCGATACTTTTCGTTTCCCTTCATTATCCAGAGACAAGTCGTGGAAGTGATAATAATAATGCTGAAAACTGCGGGAAGGATAAAACAGAAGCTGATCATTGTATTCGGGCTGAAAGCCCTCCGCGCTCCAACCGGCCTCGAGATGCGCGGGGAACTCGGGATACACTTTCAGAAGGTAAGCAGGCAGGTGAAGAAAGATTTCCCTTTCCCGGTCTCCCTTTTTGACCTTGATCAGGACGGTTTCGTACTGATAGGCCTTGACGTGCCTTTGCTGGTAATCTTTGTGGGAAACTGCTCCGGGCTTCGGATCCTTCATCATCGTATCGGCCATCTGCCTGACCTGGGAGCCTGTTTTGAAGTCAGGCTCTGAGAGCGATGGAAATTGATGGGTCATGACCATATTGATCCGCCGATCAAGCAGCTGCGGGTTGAACGCGAAAGAATATCGCATAAAGAAATCGGAGTATCTGCTCTTGAAAATCAGGTCGCTTGAAAAGTAAGTGATGGCCGCGACCGTGAGAACGATAGCCATGAAAATGCTGAAACCGAACGCCCAGGCCATCGCGGCGGTCAGGAGAAAGCCCGTCAGATTGAAGGACGCCATGTCGCGCAGCATCATCTGCTGGTCGGCAGGCAGCGCCGTCCAGAAACCGCTGATAATAGCCATAAAAACTCCGGCTATAGCGGCGCCGGCGATAGTGACCCCAATGAAAAGACCGATATAGGTGAAGACCCAGGTCACACGGTCATAATCACGTCTCTCATACTCGAACATAGGCTGTGTGAACCGTATGTAATCGAAGGTCGCGATCGCGGGAAGGATCAGCAGACTCAGCAAACCGGCAAGCGTCGAGAAATACTCTCCAGCCACAGCGAAAGCGAATATGCCCACGGTCGGATAAAAGAAAAGCAGCCTCGTGATGGCCCAGAAAATCGACGAGCGGAACAGAATACCCGCAGTTTTTCCCACGCCGCGGAAATATTCACGCACCAGTTTCCCGAGCGCCGCCGCGAGCCCCGCCTCGGGAACTCCTTGAACCGCCGCTTCGTCAACAATGTCAAACGAATCGCCTGCTGGTACGAACTTGATGCCTAGCCCGTCCCGGGGAGCCTCGACCACAGGAAGAGCACCCGAACCAAGCAGCGCACGGCCGGCTGCGGAAACAGCCTGGGCGACTCGGGCTCGAAACCACATTTGAATCTCTTTTGCTTCCGGCACAACGTGGGCGGAGTCTTTGGCCGCGAGATCGGCGTGTTTTCGCAGGACCATCGCTTTATATTTTTGATACGCTGCAGGATACTTGTATTCCGCCTCATCCTGCTGCCCTTTTAAGGCTATGGCACGTGCACGGAATAAATCGCCAAGGATGAACGACACCATATCGCTGTAATATTTGAACGGATACAAAAGGATCGCGCTGACCGCGCCCAGGAAGATCATGAGAATAAACGGCAAAAAGTAGAGATAGGGCGTGACCCGGTTTTCAAGCAGATATTCTACGAAAAGGGTAAGATCGCCCTTGCCCTGGGCCCGGGCTTCCATTTCTCTCTGCCAGCGGTCGGTGTTAGAAACCCACTGAACAGGATCCAGATAATAGTAGTAGCCGACGTTGGTTTCAGGGTCCACGACCCAGACGCGCAGGATGGCGTGCCCTTCGTTGGGGCCAATAATGCCGTTATCATCCGCATCCACGAATCCGCCCACGATTTCATAATGAAAACCGTAATAGGCGGCCAAATAGGCCGCGATATGGGAAAGCGTACTGCATTCGCAGCCCGGCACGTATTTGTCGCTGTCCGGGAACGCGGTTTCCATCAGCTTCGCATGGGCAGGATATTTGTTCCAGTAATCCTTGGCTTCCTTGCTGGAGCTGTAACGGTGATTGGCCCTAAAAACTTTTTTGAGGACACTTTCGAGTTTTTCAGGGCTGGCGCCGCGCATCTCTTCGCGTGACGGCAGGCCGTAACGCTCGCGAACTTTGTCGAGATGGGCTTCCTGGCCCGGCGACATGAAACCCGCGGGCCGGGCAACGGGAGCGCCGACCCAGCGGCCTGCCACGTTGCTTTCGCGGGTAAATTCCGTATCGGTTTTTTTATCGCTTATCTTCTTGCCGATCGGACGAGCAAGATAGGTTTCAGGGTTTTGGGTCGCAGGCGTGACCGGCACAGTCTGGACGACGATTGAGCGGCCGTCTTCCCTGAACTCCATTTCATCCGCGTTCTCCCTGTCTTTAATCCCCTTCCAGGAAGAGGGGGAATTCTGGTCGACCTCGAAAATCCTGGCGATAAAAAACTTGTGGGGCGGCCGGCCCGAATAGGTAAAATAGTAAACTTTCTTTTCTTCTTTCTGCTTTCCCTGCGGGCCGAGACCGTTGGTGCTCGTGTCTCCGCTGACGCCGGGAGTATAATTTTCCCACGGCTTTTTCATCTCCATCGGTTCGGGAGCGGAAGGTTTTTCCGGCTCAGGCTGGTCCGCGGCTTTTTCTACAGGCGCCTGCTGCTGAGGCTGCTGTTCAGGCTGCTTTTCAGCCTGCTGTTTCTTCACTTCTTCTTTTGCCGGCGGCTGCTGAGGCGGCGAGGACCAGTTGGAAACAGCCAAATAGAGACCCACAAGAGCCGCAAGCACCAGAAGCGCCGCGGCAAGGCGTTTCAGCACGCCGAAAAGACCCCGGGAAGCTGCAGGCGTATCGGTCCGCTCTTCTTTCTCTTTTTGTTTTTCCCGCGCTTCTTCGGGCATCTGTTCCGGAAGGAAAAACCAGCTCTCTTCGTTATAATTAATGCGTGTAGTGATTTCGTCCGAAAGGCTGCGGTGTGCGCCTACGATTTCCCGGAGACGGTCCTCTTTATTCGCGCGTATTTCTTTAAGAGCCTCGTGTCTTTTGCGAGCTTCGTCGAGCGCTTTCACGAGCGGGTCGTCAGCAGGCAGCGCAGATTCACGCTCGTTCACACGGACGTATGTCTTTCCGGAAGGCGTCTTGTAAGCGCCGGGCGGCACGGGCTCGCCTTCCTCTACGTCGATTATGAGTTTTCCTGCCGGGTCTGGCACGTAATAGGCATTTTTTTCCGCACGCAGGACGGCATTCTCGGCTTCAGCGATACGCTGGTCGATATTGACAAGTTCGTTAAGCTTCAGGCGGAGATCGTTGCCTCGCCTGTCGTGCTGGTCGCGGTACCCGGCGGCGCCCCTGAGCTCTTGAGCCAGCGCGGCGCGGATCACCCGGAGTTTTTCCGCCAGGCTCATGGCCTCGAACGCGGGCCTTTCAGGCAGCGTAATGCGCAGCTGGCCGGCGCGGGATTTCAGGCCGGCTTCGTGATGCTCGAAATATGCGTTAAGGTAGGCATGCGTTTCCGTGATCTGTTCAAGGCGCATGCTTTGAACGCTTTCGCTTATGTTGGGGTCTTCTCCCGCGCTTTCCCAATGGGCAGCGAGGTCGAGAGCGCTGATGCGGACGAAATTAAGGTTCGAGACGAGGGCCTGGCTGTCCCGGGTATACTCTCCCGCGGACGGAGCGAGCTGCGGCTCCTGGTAATAATAAAGGTAACCGGCCGAAACTGACCAGAACCCCTTCTGCTCATCGCCGGTCAGGCTCGCGGCCGCGGCGGCCATGGCTTTTTCCTCCAGCATGGCGCGGCGCAGGTTCAGTACGTTTCTTTCAGCCGATTCCCTGTCGCGCGGCTCCACCGGGCCGGTATTGAGCCGGTCCGTAATTTCCCGGATCGCTTTCTGATCCTGGTCCCACAAGTCGCGGAGCTGCGTACGGATTCTTTCCCGGAGTTCCGTATCCTCAGTGTGGTTAAGCAGCGAGACCAGGTAATTCACGCCGAAACGCCCGAATGAACGCCGGTCCATTTCTATTTTCTGGCGGTACTCTGTTCTCCACCACACCGACCAGGCCCAAAGCATGGCCTGCAGCTCGACGTCCCCATAATGATAGCCGCTGGCCTTCTTTGCGCCGCTGAATTCATACGTGACGGAAGGGCCGCTCCGTGTCACGGCATGTATAAGGCCTTCGTAAGCGCCCGGGTTTCCGTTCATAAACGCCATCACCGAGTCCATCCGCGTTTCTCTCAGTTTGGCGATCCTCGCATTGACGAAATCGCTGACGTCGGAGCGCATTTCAGAACGGACAACGGCGTCTTCGCCGGTAGAAGTTTCGCCGCGGAGGGCCGCGTCCTGCTTAGCCCTCAGCGCCATGCGGCGAATGCGATAAGGGTCGAAGTTGGGCCCGCCAAAAGTCGCGCGCCTTTCGGCAGTCAGCTGGTTGTTATACCAGTGGAACCCGCCGGCCCCCAAACCGATCTCGTTGAAAATAGTCCCGTAGCGCCCTGATCCATCCTGGACGATGAAGAAATCAACTGAAAGGTGCTCCGGCTGCACGCCCGCGTACTCAGCCACGGCATCGTAAATCCGGCGCGCGTCACGGTCCATTCTCTGGCTGAGGTTTTCCTGCTGCGCTTCGGGCATATTCATGTGATCAAAAGTTTTTTCCAGGCCCCAGACCTGCCTGCCGACACCGCGCCGGCGGGCGACCAGCCTGCCTTTCTGCAGCTGAGCAAATCGGTAGATAAGCTCGGGCTGCTGCGTTTGGGG
>CAZMMY010000172.1:3351-4864 GCA_964567495.1 uncultured bacterium | reverse complement strand
GGTCGAGAACGCCTACAAAAAACTCCAGTTGTGGGACCAGAACGGACGGCGCGGCGACTACCATGAAGTGCGCCTTAACGCGCTTAAAGAGGTCGGGCCCTCCGTGTTCTTTTCCCTGCTGGTCATCGCCGCCGCGTTCATGCCGATTTTCACGCTGGTCGACCAGGAAGGAAGGCTGTTCAAGCCGCTGGCCATCAGTAAAAATCTGGCCATGGCCATCGCCGCCGTGCTGGCAATCACGCTCGACCCGGCCATGCGCATGCTTTTCACACGCATGGACCCGTATATGTTCCGGCCCCGCTGGCTGGCTTCACTCGCCACGCGGCTTTTCGTGGGCCGGTACTATCCGGAAGAAAAGCATCCGGTCAGCAGCAGGCTTTTCCGCATTTACGAACCCGCGGCTCGCTGGGTGCTCAAATTCCCCAAGACCACGGTGGCTCTTGCGCTGCTCCTGGTGCTCAGCACCATCCCGGTTTATTTCAAACTGGGTTCGGAATTCATGCCGCCATTGAATGAAGGCTCCATTCTCTACATGCCGACCGCATTTCCCGGCATGTCGGCGGGCGAGGCGCAGCGTGTGCTGCAGATCCAGGGCCGGATCCTGAAAAGCTTCCCGGAAGTCGAACGTGTGTTCGGCAAGGCCGGCCGTGCGGAAACCTCCACCGACCCGGCACCGCTTTCCATGGTTGAAACCACGATCGTGCTCAAACCCGAAAAAGAATGGCGGAAAGGCATGAGCTACGACCGACTGGTCCGCGAAATGGACGCCGCGCTGCGGCTGCCCGGCATCCCGAACGTCTGGACCATGCCCATCCGCAACCGCATCGATATGCTTTCCACCGGCATCCGCACACCCGTGGGCATCAAGATCCTGGGGCCGGACCTGGAAGTCATCCAGCGGACCGGAGAAGAACTGGAACGAGAACTCAAGGACGTGCCCGGCGTGCGTACGGTTTACAGCGAGCGCGCCGCGGGCGGTTATTTCCTGGACATCGACCCGAAACGCGAGCATCTGGCGCATTTCGGTCTTACGGTCGACGACCTGCAAAGCCTGGTCATGGCCGCGGCCGGAGGCGAGAACGTCACGACCGTAATCGACGGCCGCGCGCGCTATCCGGTGCAGGTGCGCTATATGCGCGACTTCCGCGACGATATCCCGGCGCTCAAGCGCATGCTAATCACCATGCCGGACGGCAAGAAGGTCCCGCTGTCGCTGGTGGCCGACATCCGCAAGACCGAAGGGCCGGCCATGATCCGTAACGAAAACGGGATGCTCGCGGGTTATGTTTATATCGACATCACGGGCCGCGACGTAGGCGGCTTTGTGAAGGACGCCAAGAAACTGGTGCGCGAAAAGATCCGAGTGCCGGAAGGCGTACACCTGGCCTGGAGCGGCCAGTATGAAAACATGGAGCGCGTCAAAAACCGGCTGAAGATCGTGCTGCCGCTGACGCTTTTCCTGATCGCGATCCTGCTTTACCTGAACACGAAGTCCGCGGTTAAAACGGGTATC
>CAZMMY010000172.1:0-3341 GCA_964567495.1 uncultured bacterium | reverse complement strand
CGGGTATCGTGCTGCTGGCCGTGCCGTTTTCGCTGGTCGGCGCCGTCTGGCTGCTCTATGCCCTGGGCTATAACATTTCCATCGCAGTCTGGGTGGGCATGATCGCTCTGATGGGCCTGGACGCCGAAACGGGTGTGTTCATGCTGCTTTACCTTGACCTCGCCTACCATGAAGCGGAACGTGAAGGGAAAATGAAAACACGCGAAGACCTGAACGAAGCCGTGATTCACGGCGCGGTCAAACGCGTGCGTCCGAAAATTATGACAGTCATGGCCTCGCTGATCGGCCTCTTGCCGATCATGTGGTCGCACGGCACAGGCGCAGACATGATGAAGCGCGTGGCCGCGCCCATGGTAGGCGGCCTGATCAGCTCTTTTATTCTCGAGCTGCTGGTTTACCCGGCGATTTATCTCCTCTGGAAGAAAAAAAACGTGGAGCCGCGAGCCGAGCGGCCCTGACAGGGATTTCCTGATTTCCGCCCGGCTGTATTGACAGGCCTTGGGACCGTAAATAAACTTGGAACTGACAATCTGGGAAAAAGAGTGTCCGGAAGTTTTAATCCGGAGGAGCAGTTCTGGGATGGTCGGGCCGCCATCTGACAAACATCAGGGGCGGCCTTTTTTTATGAAGAATACGATCTTCTTTTCATTTTAAGAAAATACATCATGACGTATGGAAGGACCGCGCTGCAGCCTGATCCGGCGTCAGGGCATTCCGTTTCCCGTAAAACGCTGCCGGTGGTATAATCCGGCAGCGTTTTTATTTTAATCCGAGACTGCGCCATGCCCGTAAAGCTCCAGACCTGGGGATTCACCGCCTGCCTGCTGGTTTCGCTGGCAGCCGCCGTTCTTTCGTGGCGCCGTTCGCAGGGACGCCCGCTTTACGAGCGCCTGACGTCCGCCTTTCTCTTTCCCATGGCGGTTTCGATCGCCGGAATTTTCCTTCTTAAAATCCAGGGTTCTCTTTTCAGCGACCACAACTGGGAACGGCTTCAGAACGCTTTCGCTCTGGCCCACGGGTTCCCGCTTTATCACGGCCCGAACGACGGCCCGGCCCTGATCACAATTTACGGGCCCGTCTCTGTCTTCGCCTATCTTCCAGCAGCCCTGGGGAAAACGCCGACGTCCGCCATGCTGATCGCCGAAACCGCCCTGATCTGCTGGTTTTTCATTCCGGCGCTGTGGCTGCATACCGGAAAAAGAAAGGACGATCCGGTCGGACAGGGTTTTTCCGCCTTCAAATTCTTCCTTTTTTTTCTTTTCTGCTATTTCCCCATGATTTCACGGCCGCTGCGAGACGCGGCCTTCAACATCCATGTTGACGGCCCCACAATGGGCCTGATGATGCTGGCCTGCGCTTTTTTATATTTCCGCACGGAGAAAAACAGGATGGTGTTTTTCGCGCTTTCCGCGGTTTCGGCTGTCCTTTCTGTCTGGTCAAAACAGGTGGCCGTGCCGCTCCTGCCGGCGCTGGCGCTTTACCTCTGGGCAGCGGACGGCCGAAGGGCCGCGCTGACTTACTGCGCCTATCTGCTCGTTTCAGGGCTGGTGATTTCGGGGATTTTTCTCGTTCTGTTCAATCCCGAACGCCTGCTGTTCAATATTCTTTCCATTCCCGGCAGCCATGACCTGCGGAAGGGCGGGCTTCCCGGCCTGATCGAATCGACTTTCGCACTTTTGGGCGAGGGCGCAGTCACCGCGGTTTTCGCAGCCGCCGCGGCCGTATATTTTGCGGTGACCTCACGGCCGACGGGCCTGAAAGACTGGCTTAGAAACTGGCGAGGCTCTATGTTCCTGATCGCAGCGCTCCTGCTGATTCCGACTTCAATCCTGGGCAACGCTAAAGTCGGCGGGTCCACCAACACCCTGTGCTACACCTGCGCCTTTCTACTGCTGGCGGGCACGTTCGGGTTCCGACATGCCTTCAAAAGCCCCGTCACGCGCTATGCCCTGCTCGTCCTTGGCTTTGTTTTTCTTTGCATCGAAATTCCCTGGGTCTACTCGCGCATCGTGCGCTTTTCCAAACAGACAAATTATGCGGAAACTGCTTATGCCTACATCAAAAAGCACCCGGGCGAAGCCTGGTTCCCCCGCCTGAATATGCTGCACATCATGGCAGAAAATAAAATCTATCATTCCAGCGCGTCGCTGCGCGACCGTGACTGGGCGGACATGAGTATCAGTCAGGAACATTTCAGCCGGCACCTGCCGGAAAAAATGCGATTTTTTGCTTTCCAGGAAAAGACGTCTAACGACAAGCCTGTGCTGGATCCTTACCTGCCGAAATTCACTTACGACACCACAGAGCCGGAACTGCCCGGCTTCCTGGTTTACAAAAGCGAAAACGACCGGCCTTCGTAACCCGAAAAGAAGGAGAAATCCATGGGGGACTGCAAAGTGAGGAAATGCTTTTATGCGGAACATAGTGTTAAAACTTCTTTCGCGCTTCTGGCGCTCCGTCTGATTTCAGGCTCGGCTTTCGTGCTGCATGGCTGGCCGAAAATCCAGCATGCGTTTTCATGGATGCCCCCTGAAGCGCCGGTGCCGGGCTTTCTTCAGGCCCTCGCGGCTTTTTCAGAATTTGGCGGCGGGATCGCGTGGGTCCTGGGGCTGCTGACTCCCCTTGCTTCGCTGGGAATGGCGTTCACCATGGCGGTCGCGGTGTTTTTCCATGCTTCGAAAGGAGATCCTTTCGTGGGCATGGGCGCGTCGTTCGAACCGGCCCTGGTTTATTTAGGCGTGTCGCTTCTTTTCCTCCTGGCAGGCGCCGGCAGGTTCTCGCTCGACGCGTGCCTGTTCGAAAAGAAATCAAAATCGTAATGCCGGTCGTCTGACTCGGCATGCGCCACGGACCGCTCGAGATTCAACCGGTCAACGCACTGCGTGTGGATCCGCCCATCCAGAAGGGCTTCGAGAGGATTTTTTTCTCCCTTTGCCGCAGTCTTTGCAGGTAAGATATCTGCAATGGCCGACGCACCACGGCACCTTGGGCTTTTTCTGTTTTTTACTTATTTTCTTCGAGGTGAAATAATGGGAGCGAGAAAAGAACGCATCATGAACGTTTTGAAGAACCCCACAGTCTTGAAGTCATGGGCCATTGCGGCCGCCGGCTTCGCCCGGGCCTGCCGGAAAGAACGAAAAGTGCGGCTTGCTTTCGTGATCATGGCTCTCAGCCTGGGCACCGCGCTGCTGACAGGCGTGTCCCACATCGAGTTCCTGCTGATCTTTACCGCCTGGACACAGGTGGTCGTGGGCGAAATCTTCAACACTTCACTGGAGCAAGCAGTGGACTACGCCTCCGGCAAGGAATATCACCCTTTAATCAAGCACAGCAAGGATTAT
>CAZMMY010000171.1:0-4888 GCA_964567495.1 uncultured bacterium | reverse complement strand
GTGCGCTGCTGCTGAGCTTGCCCGGAGACAACGCGCAGTCGGGAAAAGAACAAAGGCAGGAAGAAGACGGCGTTCCGTACGACCGGCTCGACGCGGCGGACCGCCAGGCGCTGGACAATCTTGCCGCGGGAATCGGGGCGCGCGCGGGTGCCGACCCGCAGGTGCTCGGGCTTTTCAGAACGGGCGAATGGAAAAAATATTTTAAAATCATCCCCGGTGTTGACGAAGGCCATCACCATGCCGCGGGCCGCGGAGGCGAGCAGCTGATTGCGCTTGACCGGGGCACGATCGAATGGCTGAAGTCCGGCGACCGCGCGGCTGCCATGATCGTCGAGCGCGCGCTGGTCCACGAAGCCTACCACTATCTGCACGCGGAGCGCGGCCTGATGCAGCGCCGCAGCGCGGAGGCTGAAGAGCGCGAGGCCCGGGTCAAATCGCTCCGGTTTTTCGGCGAACGTGTCCATGCGGATTCGCTCGGAAGAGTTTACGGCATCCTGATCGTGACTGAAGCCGATGGTAAAACTCCCGCGTTCGAAATGCGGGAAGGCCGTGAACGGCTCCGGCTTTTCGTCAATGCCTACCAGGATGAAATACCTCAGGCTGAAACCTCCGAAGCGATCGTGCTGCAGCTACGCGATCTTATAGGCCAATTCCGCGGGAACCGCGAGATCGAAAATAAACTGGTCCGCGAACTTGACCTGGCGAGACTTGAAGCCGCCCGGGGAAAAGCGGCAGGGAAACGTTCTGAAGTGCGTGACGTTTCCGGCCTGGACGCGGAAGACCGCCAGGACCTTGCGGCCAAGGAAGCGGACAGGGTCATGGCCGCGCTGGACGGAAAGGTTTTTTCAGGCAAGAAAAGCGGCTCTTACATAGTCGAGACCCGCAGCCCGTTCAGCCGGCTCGTCTACGCCGAAGTCTTCGACCGTGCGGCGCCCGTTGACAGCAAAAGGGTCTCGATGGTGACGCTGGAGTTTAATCTCAGCCGCCAGGGCGTTATGCGCATCGGTACAAGTTTCAGCACGACTGCCGAGGGAAACCACCGGCAGAACGGAATTCCCTCTACCATGGTCCGGCTGCTTGGCGGCATTCTCGAGCAGGACGTTGTGCTTGTCTCCCAGATCAGCGAATCCGGCACGCTGGTCCAGCTGGCTTCACTGCTTCCGGATAAATACAAAGAAGGCCGGACCGCGGAAGTCCTGAGAGAAAAACTTCCGCTCCTCCGCGGCAGGGAAAGCTTTGAGCTGGCCGACGATGAGCGCGACGCCGTCGCGCGCTCCATCCATGAAGCCCTGCGGGACGGTTTTGCTTTCACTTCCGAACAGATTTCGGACACCGTTATCGGGAAAATCCGCGCCAACCTCGCGCCGCAGGTCGAGCATGTCATTTTTACGGAAGAAACCGGGGCTGATTCCGGCCAGTTTACTGTCAACATCGAAACCCGCCGGCGCTCGGAAATGCGGCTTCTTCAGAGAATCGCTGCGTCGAAGCCGTCCGAATTCGCGGCCAAAGCGCTGCTCTGGACTTCCGGCGCGGCCATGCTGGTATCCATGCTTGCCGCTTCAAACAGCCTGTTTTTCGGTTTCGCTGTTTATCTTAAGACCCTTCTTCCCGCCCTTTTAGTGTTTGCGGCCGCAAGCGGGGGCGCTGCTTTTTCTGTTTTCTGGCTGAAGAGCGCCGAGAAAGCCAAAGGCGAACTGACGGCGGGGCCGCGTTCCGAAATGCGCGCCGTGGAATCCCTGGAAAAATACCCCGCGTTTCTGGCCCGCCTGATGAGGTCCCACCTGGTTTATAATTACCACATGCCGGTGGCGGGCACAGGCGTGGACTCGATGGGGAAAGACGGCCCTTACGCCGCGCTGTACGTCAATCCGGAAAACCCGTCTCAAAACATGCTGGTCATTAACAAAGACCGCGTGAACGTAACGCGGGCGCCCAAAGATTCCGAATGGAACGGTAAGGTGCTGACCGGCCTCACGAGCGAGCTTCTGAAACTCTCCCTGCGCAAGGATATCCTAGACGGGAACGATTTTTACCGGCAAGGCACGGAGCGCCTGAGAGACGGTCGCGGCGGTTTCGCGCTTCCTCGCCCTCTGTATTTTCTGGCAAAGAACACACGCTTCGGCGCCGCGCTGGTCGAGAATTACTTCGGAATCCGAAGAAATAATATAAGTTTTGCCGCCGCGTTTTTCTTTCTCTTCGTGGCCCTGGTTGCAACGATTCTCAGGTTCAGAAGACCGCCTACCGTAGAAGTGGCGGGGCTGGAGAAGCCGGCCATTGGTGTGACTGCGGTGGGGAGAATGCTATCCGACCTCATCGAGGACGGCAACAGCAATTCTCTTTCCGGTCCAACGCTCGCTCTTAATTTCCGGAATGAGCTGGCCGCTGCGTACCAGGAGGCGCATGACAGGCTCGTGAAGGCCGGGAAGATGCGCGCTTACAAAGGCGATATTCTGGAACTCATGACGCGCATGGTGCGCAACGATAAAGGCGGCCGGCATCTGGCCATCCAGCTCGAATCGAGGCTGGGAAACAGCACTGCGGCTATGTTTGCGCTCGAAGTGCGTTCAGGTTTCAGGCGCGAGCCGTATTTCTATGAGAACCTCGGCCGTTTTCTCGACGCAGAAATCAAGCGCCTGGCCAGGGCGGCGGCCGAAACGGGCACAGTGCAGCCCATGGAAATCATGGTCGTCGGCCTGGGTATGAATGAAGATCCGCTTTCGATTGCCGCCGAAATCCGCGAGGCTATGAAGCGCAACCCCGCCGATGCGGAAAAAATCAGGCCTTCGATTAATGTCATCAACCGTGCAAATCCCGCTTTCGACAGGCTGTCTCAGGCTGCCGCTTTCGGCCTTCCATATCCCATTGTGTATCCGCGGGGATCGGTGGAGGTCAAGCCGGCGCTCCTTCCGTTTTTCGACGAAATCGAGGGAGGCCTGAGGCCCAAGGCGGAACTGACCGACATGATCCGTTACACCCGGCTCGAATTGCTGAATATTCCGGATTCCGCGCTCGCCTCTGCTCGCCCCGTCAGCCTGGTCCAGTTCCATGAAGTCGCCCAGTACTTGCAGCCGTACTACATGACGGGGGTGCCCGAAGCTGGCCGCGAGGCGGCGTTCACCGCGGCTATGGACAGGTTATTCCTTTTTCTTTTGAGTTCGCTTGGTGCCGACGGCCAGCTGTCCATGCGTACGAGCGGAGCGTCGCACCCGTACGTCTTTGACTTCTTTGTCACCCAAGGCTTTGAAGGCCGTACAGGCGCTCCATTTTCTTTCGCACGCGCCGGGCAGCTGGCGGAAGTCCAGGCGCGCGTTAACGTGCGGCGCTCGGAAATGCGGTCGAGTGAGGCCGAAAGCGCCGTAGCGCTCAGTATGTCAACGCCGCTTTTTTCTTCGCTTGATTCGGATGAGTTCACGGCGCGCGGAAAGCTGCCGCTCAACAAGATCCACGTCACGGCCCTGGGCGATGACCGCCCGCTGGTGACGCTGACGCGCACTTATGTCACGGCAAGGGACGCGATGACGGATTATCGTATCGTCATCAACAGCTCGAAGGCCGAAGCCGGGCTTTCAATCGAGAGGCAATCGCCGCAGGTCCGCGAAGCGCTGATAGAGGCCATGCTGCGCGCGGCCTTCCGCATCGATCTTATAACATCCGGAGGTATCTATCGTGCGGACGTCGTGATGGAGCGCGGGGAAGGCGGCCTCGCGGACGTGCCCTTGGAAGTTTACTCAGAAGCCCTCAAGGCCATCAATCGCGAGAATTTTGAAAATCCTCCCGCCGTCGTGCTGGAAGCGGAAGAACTGCTGGTCCGCCGATACCGCTTGTTCCGCCAGTACACAGCTGAAGGTATGACGCCTGCCGCCGCACGTGAGCGCGTGGACCGTGAAGCGTCGGCGCCTGAAGCTGCCGCTCCTCCGCTGTTTCCTGTCGTCACGGAAGAGCATATGGGAGCGATCCCGCATTTGACGGAGCCCGGCGCGGACGCCGTCATGGAAAACAAGGCGCTGGCGCCCTTCGTCCAGCTGAACGAACTGCCCGAAACCGTGAACGCGGAAGTTCTGACCCGCAACGGCTACCATATCGTGACCGCGGAAGGCCAGCACATCGCGCTTTTTGAACACCATCACAATGCCGCCCGAGTCTGGCTGCGCGCTTTTGCCGAAGGCGTCATCCAGCCGGTTGAGCTGATTTATCACATCGACGACCATGAGGACGACCATCACGATCCCAAAACCCTGGAACTCGAAAGAAAACTCAAAGAGCAGGGCCTTGATCTTGAAAAAGCGAAGCGCGACCCGGTGGAGCGGGCGCGTTATCTCGACGCGGTCAGAAAACTGACCGGAGAAAATTATCAGATAGCGACTTTTATCGCGCCGTTCATCCTGTCCGGCCTGATCGGCCGCGACAAGTGGTATTTTTCACAGCTCGACGGCATGTTCCGGTATCCGGTTCGCCAGCGGATGGAATGGGCTATGGACATTCCAGGTTACAAAAATAGAAAGATTCTGCTCCATTTCGGTAAGACAAATCCCCTGGACGGCGAAAAGGAGCTCGCGGGCAAGAGCCTGGACATCCTTGACCTTGACCTTGACGTTTGGGGAAATCAGCCCGGCGTCGGAGAGAACTTCCAGATGGGAGAGCTTTTCGGAAACGTTCTTACGGCTCTCAAGAATCCAAGGAAGGTCAGCGTCTCTGACATCGAGAAAATCCTGCTGACACGCGGGCGCTCGGCGCTGCAGAAAATCGGCGTCAACCCGGACAATCCCGTCCACCAGAGAATGCTCAGCGATTATGTGGAGAAATACGCCGACCATCACAATGAGCCTTCGACGGCGAAATCCAACGCGCTGTTCAACCATCCGCTTCTGGTCGAGGCGGCGGTCGGCAA
>CAZMMY010000170.1:0-4890 GCA_964567495.1 uncultured bacterium | reverse complement strand
ACGAGCTCGGCAATGCGGCGGCTTTTAAGAATTTCCAGCTGCGTCCTGTAGTAGTCGGCATAGGTCATGTAGTTGGACTGCGCCATTGTCGCGTCATCGCGGCTCGTGTAAATGGCCAGCAGACTGGGCGTTTCCATTTCGATCGCGATGGAAGCGGTGGCGCGGTACACCGGCTTCTGCGAGAACGTCCCGATGGCGACGCCGAAAAAAATCAGCGCGGCTACAACGATGACGCTCAGGCGGCGGCGGGACAGCAGGCGGAAAAATGTCGCCAGTTCCTGTGAAAGGTCGAGGTTGATTGCGTTAGTGCTCATATCCAGCTTTCCGGGACGAAGATCACGTCGTTGGGATGCAGTTCGACGTCTTTACTCTTGTCGCCTCTGTTGATAATGTCCTTGGCGTTAACCAGGATAGTCTGCGCATTGCCGCCTTCCGCGCGTATGATTTTGATTTTGTTTATTGCCGCCGCTTTCGAAAAACCGCCCGCCATGGCGATGGCTTCCATCATGGTAATGGGCTTGCCCGCGGGTATCTGGTACGAGCCGGGCTTATTGACCGAGCCGGTGACCGAAACGCTGCGGCTGTGATACGACTGGATATAAACCTGGACCTGCGGGTTAACCAGATAATCCGCCTCCAGCAGCCGCGTCAATTCCGTCTGCAGTTCGAGTACCGTAAAATTCGTCGCCCGTATGTTGCCAAGCAGCGGATAGACGATGTCACCCTGCGGCGAAACGCGCACGGTAGTTGTCAGCTCAGGCTCTTCGTAAACCGTGATCTGGATCACGTCTTCGGGCTGCAACTTGTATTCCGCAGGCGCGGGCACAGCGGCGGCAGCGTTAGGAAGCTGCTCGGCTGCAGGGGCCGAGCCCGGCGCTTGAGTGTTTTCGCCCACAGCATAGGCCGGCAGCGAGAAAACGCCGCAGCACAGAATGAGTGCGGCCATAATCCGGTTCAAAATTAAACGCATATCACTCACCTTCTTTATTTTCATTACTAGTACGCCAGACTGATATCGCAGACGACCCTGTTGTTGTTGTAATCAAATGCGGAGAAATTCGAAGCGCGGTTTCTGAAATAATAACCAACGCCGGCGGAAAGCCATTCCTGCACCTGGTAGCGCAGCGAAACGCCCGTTTCCCAGAAATGGTCATTTCTGCGGTCGTCTTCACCCTGCACGGTGACCGAATGCGGGTAATGGTTCAGCTGCCACGCAAATTCGGGCGTCAGGATCCACTTCTCGAAGAAGCGCTTGCTGTAGGCGACTGACGCGCGGTCGACATTGACATAACTGTTGTTCTGGAACGTGGAGTTGCGGACGTTACGGATGTAATCGAATGAAAACGCGTCGCGTTCGCTGATTTTCCAGGAAACGTTTACGTCAGCAACGAGCCCGTTGTAGTCCTTCTGCTCTACCTGGGTCGGAATATTGTCCGCGCGGCGGGCCTGAAAACCGGCCTTGGCTTCCATGGAAATGTTAGTGATGTACTCTCCGCGAAAACCGCCCAAAATCTGCCAGTAAGCCTGGTCCGAATTCACGGTCTTGCGGCCGTAATAGGTAATGCCTGCATCATTCTGAAGGAGAAGCAGGGTCAGATCTGTGATCTTGTAGCCCGTCAGAAGCGAGAAAATATCTTCGTTGTAATCCAGGTCATCGAGCGTTACAGCATCGTGGTTGACCGTGTTATGAACCCAGCCGGGCTCGACCGCATAACGGGGACGGTCGTACTTGGCCAGCACCTGGACGGCATTTGAAGCTACGTCATCGCGGATCGAGTTTGCGTTAGACGCGCGCGACTGGACCTTGGAGAAAGTATCTTCCACGCTGACGCGCAGGTCCGTGAACTGGTATTCCATGATGCCGTGCGCGAAATGGTTGATGGAGTTTTCGTCGTGGTTATCTACGTAGTTGACGATTTCCATACCATAACCGCCCGCCGCGCGAAACTTCTCGTTCTGGATTTCAGCGGTCACAGCAGGCAATTCGCGGAAGATTCCGTCGCGGTCCTCGTCATCGCGCTGCAGGCGGATATTGTCGTCGAATTCGAAGGACTGGGTGTAGGCAGGGTGAATGTAAACAGGGCCAGCGTGTATGCCGGTGCCCTCTTCCCTTTTCTGAACGCGCGGGAGCCTGACTTTCCTGCTGAAGGAAGGCGTGCCTATCGGCAGTTCTCCGCGGCGGCCTTGCGTGTCCGGTGTGGAATCATAGATTTCACCCATGACATGGTTATAAGTCCAGCCCCGGCCTTCATTCGCACTGAACTCTGCTGCCTGGACAGGTACGGAAAGTGCGCCGACAAGCGAAATCGCAAGGAGGGTATTTAACGGCTTTTTCAGGTCCATTGACTCACCTTTCTACTGCTGCGTGGGCCGGGATATAGCCAAAATGACGCAGGCTGTTTCCGGCAAGTTTAACAATCGTGTTCTTCTGTTCTTCGGTCAAACGGTTGATCTGATTGCTGTTAGCTTCGGGGCGGAACTGTTTCTGGAAATCATTAAGACCGTGCCAGACGACCTCTTTCCAGTTCTTGTTGTCAACGTTCTGATGCTTTCCGTCGCCGGTGATCACCTTCTTGATCTGCAGACGGATTTTTTTGACTTCGGAAAGATCCAGGTCCGCAATGCGGTAAATCTCTTTGAGCATTTCCTGCGGCTTTTCCAGGATGTCTTCGTAGCGGATGACATGGTAATTCGGGATGACGCGCGCATCTTCCAGCATGCGCTGGCAGCCACGCTCGTAGTTACGCACGAAGGTCTCAAAATCATATCCGCGGCGAAGATGGCCTTCGGCTACCGCGAACCCGTTACGCACAAGTCCGATGAAGACCGCGTCCGGGTACATGGCCGCCAGTTCGCGGGAAACAAAAATCAGGCCATCCAGGTTTTTCGAAAGCAGGCGCGACTGTGCAATTTCGGCGTCGGTATACTTCTCAGTTTCGGTCTTGTAAAGGTTCTGGTGCTCTTCCCGCGCGCGGATTTTTTCGTCGAAAAGGATTTTATCCACGGCCTTGCGCGTGAACTTACCGAAAGGTCTGCGCTCGGCCCAGTCGTTAAAGCGAAAAATGTCAGAGCGTTCTGCGATCATGATCGGGAGATAACGCAGGGTCTTCATGATACGGGTGGTCACCGGCTCATCCAGCTTGCCCTTGAACACCTCGTTCAGCTCGCCGCGGGGCGAGCAGACGCTCGGGTGCGACCGCAGGAGATTCAGAAGGATGTTCGAACCGCCATAAGCAAACGCCGCGATAAAAATCGGCCTCTTGTTCCGCATGGGCGTCTGCCCACTTATGTTTTTTGTCCGGGCAAGCCCCTGCATTTCATTGTAAAGCCGGGCGACGTCACGGCCGGCCAGCTTATGCAGAAAAAGTACGAAATTATAAAGAGGATCCGACTCCTGCTTGCTGCGGTACATTTTTTTATCGCGCAGGTCTTTGAGCTCAACGCCCGTGAACTCACACAGCCGGCGGAATTCCCTGTCATCGCCCATAAAGGCGTGATACTCCGTCACGTAAGCGGGCGCGCCGGCGATCTTGAGCGCTTTCAGGATTTCACTGTTATAAACATACCAGCTCATCAGCGCTTTCCAGCAAATTGAGAAATGCTCATGAAAGCGCCAGGGCTTTTGCCTGCGATAATGGGCCCAGAGCTCATAAGGATGGCGGAATATGGCGACGAGCTTATGCTCAGGCAGGATTTCTTTCCAGACGTTATAGGTCAGGCATGTGCGAGGGTCTTTAAACCCCCAGGCCCGGCCCTGCGCGTTGTTCTGCCGCACAAAATCTTTAAGTTCGGCAATCGTTTCCGGCTGCACCTCTTTGATATCCGTGAGGACGTTCGTAATATTGAGGCTGTGAGCCTTATAATCGCAGCCAAGCGCGCGAATATTAAGATCGTGGGTTTCCAGGCGCTCGTATTTGTTGCCCTGGTCATATCCTACGCCCTTATCAAAAGCGCCCATGCTGATTTCAGATTCGTGGAGAATCTTTGACAGCATTGTAGTTCCGGATTTATGCATTCCAAGCAGTACGTAGATCAATGTTATTTACCCTTCCGTTTGTACGGTATGGAACTAAAAAGCACAAAACACTCGATTTGTGTATGAGGACATCCACTGCCAGGCATAGATCACTCTACTGCCGTAGTAGATTAACAGGCAGGCATCCGGCATTAGTGGCCGGATGGGTGAAGTTATCCCCAAATACCTTCACCCGTCATGTGAAAAATGTCCGGTGAGTATAAACGATGGCCTGTAAATTTTCAAGTATCCCCCAAAATTAGGCCGTAAAAGGACTTACGTCTTCCATTACAAAGCCGAAAATCAGCCGCTGACCGGGTCAGTACCGCTTAAAAGATAAAAAAAGATCGCCAGATAAAACCTGGGAAAATGGACAGATAAGATCAGACCTTTTAGTCAGTTTATGCCGATGTTAGAAGATGCTAGCTTTGCGGCGAAATCAATGCGACGAAAATGAAGGGTCAGTGGAGGGTCAGGATACGGGGCAGGCCGATATCGACGACATAGATATGACCTGCCATAAGAGGTCCCTGGCGGGCATAAAGCCCCTGCTTGGGCAGCCCGAGCGCTGCCGTTGCCGCCGCCTTGACACAGACTCCCATGATATGGCCGGAATCGCCGTTAAGGCCGGACGGAATATCGATAGACAGCACATTGCGCCGGGATTGATTCACAGCGTCGACAATATCGAGATATTTACCTTCGATACCCCGGTTGAGGCCCACGCCGAACAATGCGTCGATAATCAGGCCGGTTTCGCTGATCAGAGATTCGATCCTGGTGATATCGCAGGTAAGAGGAACCTTCATGGCTTTCAGGCAATGGAGATTGGCGGCGGCCTCACCTTTTATCTCGCCTTCAGCGTCCGACAGAAA
>CAZMMY010000169.1:4396-4897 GCA_964567495.1 uncultured bacterium | reverse complement strand
ACAAAAGCCATCTTATCCCCTTTTTTGGTGAGGATTTCACGCAGCGCATCCACAATGCCGCCGATCGAGACTTCCTGCTGCTCCTTGAACTCGCCCAGCGTATCGGTATACGCGCTGGCATAATTGTGCAAAGTAACCGCGTGCTTGGAAAGCGGATGCGAACTGACATAAAAGCCGATCAATTCGCGTTCGTACGCCAGCTTCTGGTTGTCCGGCCAGTCGGGAATGTCCGGCACATCGGAACCGGAGGAGAAGGCTTCGGACGCGGCCTGGTCCTGAAAGAAAGAAAACTGCCCGACGTTGCGGTCTTTCTGCAGCGTGCTGCCCATTTCCAGCGCGCGGTCGACCATGGCCATGAGCTGGGCGCGGCGGAGCCCGAAACAGTCCATACAGCCGGATTTCAGCAGGCTTTCCAGGACTTTGCGGTTGCAGACGCGCAGGTCCACACGCTCGGTAAAGTCATAAAAGGATTTGAACGGCCCGCCCGCGGCCCGCGCGGCC
>CAZMMY010000169.1:3882-4386 GCA_964567495.1 uncultured bacterium | reverse complement strand
GCTCTCGTTGACGTCCGGCGACAGCACCTCGATCCCCATCTTGCGGCATTCCTCGATATAGCGCACAACCTTGTCGGTGTTGCCCATTTCTGAGGTGAGCAGGGCGGCCATGAACTCCAGCGGGTAATGCGCCTTGAGGTAAGCAGTCTGGTAGGAAATCAGCGCGTACGCGGTCGAGTGCGACTTGTTGAAGCCGTAACCCGAGAAGTAATCGATCAGGTTCCAGATTTTTTCGGCGACCTTCTCCGTCACGCCGCGTTTCGTGGCGCCGTCGATGAACCCTTTCTTCTCTTTTTCCATGATCTCGGGGATTTTTTTACCGATAGCGCGGCGCAGCGAGTCGGCCTGGGCGAGCGTGAAGCCTGCCAGCACGCTCACGATCTGCATGACCTGCTCCTGATAAAGGATGACGCCGTAGGTTTCCTTCAGCACGGGCTCCAGCGCCGGATGGTCGTACTTGATCAGCGACGGTTTGTGCATGCGCTGGATGAAATCGTCGACCAT
>CAZMMY010000169.1:1492-3872 GCA_964567495.1 uncultured bacterium | reverse complement strand
GCGGGCCCGGGCGGTAGAGAGCGAGAAGCGCGACCAGGTGGTCAAACAGCTTGGGCTTCATTTTTTTCAACAGGTCGCGCATGCCTGAACTTTCAAGCTGGAACACTCCGGCGGCTTCCGCCCTGCCGAGCATCTCGTAGGCCCCCGTGTCGTCCAGCGAGAGCTTGTCGACGTCGATCTCGACGCCCTGAGTTTGTTTGATCAGCTTGAGCGTCTGCACGATCATGGTCAGCGTCTTCAGGCCCAGGAAGTCCATCTTGAGCAGGCCGATCTTTTCCAGGTCCTTCATGTTGTACTGGGTCGAGACCTGCTCATTCGCCTTAAAAAGCGGTACGTATTCGGTCAGCGGCTTGTCTGAAATCACGACACCGGCCGCGTGGGTCGAGGCGTGGCGCGAAAGGCCCTCGAGGTTTTTTGAAACCTCCAGAAGCTGAGCAATACGGCTGTCCGCCGCAGCCAGCTCCTTGAGCTTGGGCTCCTTGTTGAGCGCTTCCTCGAGCGTGATATTGAGCTCATTCGGGATCAGCTTGGCCAGCTTGTCCGTATCGGGGAAAGAAAAGCCCATGACGCGGCCCACGTCGCGGATCACGGCCTTGGCCGCCATCGTTCCGAAGGTAATAATCTGCGCCACGTTGTCCACGCCGTACTTGCGGCGCACGTAGTCGATGACCTCTTCGCGCCGTTCGTAGCAGAAGTCGATATCGATATCGGGCATGCTTACGCGGTCGGGGTTCAGGAAGCGCTCGAAGAACAGGCTGTGCTTGATGGGGTCGGCGTTCGTGATGCCGAGAGTGTACGCCACCAGGCTGCCCGCGGCCGAACCGCGGCCCGGGCCGACCGGAATGCCGTGCTCGCGCGCGTAGCGGATGAAATCCCACACGATCAGGAAATAGCTGGTGTAGCCCATCTTGCTGATCAGCTTCATCTCAAACTCAAGGCGTTCCTTGTAATTGTCGGGCACGTCGCCCTTCATGCGCTCTTTCAGGCCGGCTTCGCAGAGCTCACGCATGTAGCTGTCCTGGGTCTTCCCTTTCGGCGGCTCGAAATAAGGCAGGTGCGTGCTCTTGAAATCCAGCTCCAGGTTGCAGCGCTGGGCAATCTCAACCGTGTTCTTGATGGCTTCGGGAATGTCCTTGAACAGAGCCTTCATTTCGTCGGCCGATTTCAAAAAGTAATTATCGCCCTGGAAGCGCATGCGGTTGGCTTCGTCCAGCGTGGAGCCCGTGCCGATGCAGATCAGTGCGTCATGCGCCTTGGCGTCCTGGCGGTAGACGTAACGGCAGTCGTTGGTAGCGACCATGCCCACGCCGTATTCTTTGGAAAGATTTTTAAACTCCGCGGTCAGGCGCTTCTGCGGCTCCAGGCCCTGGTCCATCAGCTCGAAGAAGAAGTTTTCCTTCCCGAAAATATCGAGGTATTCGCCGATTGCGCGCTTGGCTTCCTTGGGCTGCTCGTTGCGGATGTAGTAAGGGATCTCGCCGCGCAGGTCGCCCGAAAGCGCGATCAGGCCCTTGGAGTGCTCGGCCAGGAATTCCTTGTCCACACGGGGCTTATAATAGAAGCCCTCCAGGTAGCCGGCGCTGGTGATCTTCATGAGGTTCCTGTAGCCCTGCTCGTCGCGGGCCAGGAGCGTAAGGCAGAAAGAGGCGTCCTTGATGCCGTGGGTCTGCTTGTCGAAGCGGCTGCCGGGCGCGATGAAGGCGTCCATGCCGATGATGGGCTTGATGCCGACCTTCATGGCCGTGGAGTAGAAATCGATGGTGCCGAACAGGTTGCCGCTGTCGGTCATGGCCAGGGCCGGGAACTTCAGCTCGACCGCCCTTTTCAGCAGCTTGTCGACCTTCGACGCGGCACCGAGGAGGCTGTACTTGGTATGGCAGTGAAGGTGTACGAAATCAGCGTGGGACATAGTTTTTGCCGTCATTCCCGCGAAGGCGGGAATCCAGGCGGAGGGAATTATATCAGAATTCTGTCAGGCCGGGAAAAGGGTATTATTCAGGGTATTCCGACTTTATTAAATCCCAAGGATTCGATAGAAAACATCCAGGCTTGATGCGAAAGAATACGCCTTCGAGTAGATGGAATTTCCGCTTGTCTTTGACCTTCCTTTTGTCATGATGCTGACTCGCCCCCGATTCATAACAAAGACAACCTCCATATCCATCCCCTCAACCCCTTCTCTGGGCCCAATGCCGATTTTCCGGATGACATCGCTCATCGCGAAAGTCGTCATTTTACCTGTCACGACATCATAAATATCAAGGGCGTAATCCTTGATATAGCCGGGGACACTCTGGTTAGGAATCGGCTGATTTAAAGTTTTAAAAATGACCAGCCGTTTGCGCGCAGGATCATAAAATGATTTTGTCCAGTCAGCAAC
>CAZMMY010000169.1:0-1482 GCA_964567495.1 uncultured bacterium | reverse complement strand
GTAATTGGCGGGAATATTACGGGCAATCACAGTGCCGTTTACAGCATTGGCAATCGTGGTGCTCGAAGTACCGTTAAAAATGAGGAAGTTTCCGGAAACGGTCATCATCCCCGGTTCTTTAACGCTATAAACAGCTCCAGGCCCCTGAATTGAAGAGAAAGCTCCGGCAGCATTCTTCGTAACGGCCATACGGCGGTAGCTGGTACTCTGAGACTGAGAGGATGAGGGCGTGGTAAAAATCAAATCGCCGTTATCAAGACGATAAATTTCTGAAAAATTCAACTCCGGAATATTCACTCGTGGCGTCAAGGCCGTCCCGCTTCGGTTAAAAGCTTGAACCCAGCCGGACTCAATCGATACATGCCTGGACATAAGCTGTGAGCGGTTGGCTTTCAAGAAAATATTTCCATCGTCATCCACAGTCAGCCCGGTATAAACATCTCTTTTCTCCGGATTCCCTGACACGAGGTCGTAAGAAACATTCAGCGAAACCTTAAAAGAAGTCTGTTTATCAAGCGCCGAGTCATACAAGTAAACCATCATTTCTTTGGGATTTTCGTACGGGGTCACGATATAAGCCAAATACCTCCCGTCAGAAGAAGCCGAGGCTTTTACATCGTCCCAAACACTTATGAGCGTCTTAGTCACTGCCAAATCAGGCTTCAAGATATTAATCACGCCCGGAGTCACATGGGCAATTCTATCTCCTACGAGGCGAAAGGTCTGGCCCCAGCTAGGAAGAAACGTTTTATTGGGATCAAGCTCCCAAACTTTCAAATCCTTCAAAGCGATTTCAGCGCGGGCTTTGCCGAGCAGCGTTTTAGCCTGATCACGGCCTGACCTCATAGCGGTTAACGGAGTCGCAGAAACATTGGGAAGCGCGGAACTAACGGGCCGTTCGGGCAAATACCCGGGTTTGCTCATGTCCTTGAGTTCTTGAAGCGAAAGAACAGGTATTCCCGAGAAAATCTCACGTTTACGGAAATCGAGCTGATTCATATGCGTGTAAAATTTTTGAATATTCTTATTCATCTCAAGCATGCGCGCCGCCATTTGATTCCAGTACGGCTGCCAAACCCGAGGCAGATCGGCCCCGTGGGTGGCGTAAGTGGCTTCAAGCTGTTTGAGAAGAGCATTGATTTGGGCCTGGGTTTCCGCGCTAGCGCCCCAAGGCAAATAGAGAAGATCCCCCATAAGCTTGGAAAGCTCCTGCCCTAAGCTTGAATAAGCAAGATTTTCCTGATTCATAAAATTATTCCAGGCTGTGTATTGATTATTCCAATCATCCAGCTGAGACTTGGCCCAGGCAATTTCATCGTCAAAAACCTTTTGAGCCGCGGCAAATGCTGCACGATAATCCGGGTTTTTCCAGTTAACATTGTAATAAACCTGACTGGTCTTCTTTGAATAGGCAGCGAGAAAAGCCGCATTCGATGCCTGCGGCCTTGAAGGAGGCTCTGAGGGCTTGGTCTTGAGCAGGTT
>CAZMMY010000168.1:0-4905 GCA_964567495.1 uncultured bacterium | reverse complement strand
CCCAGGGGTCTTCCGTCCGGATATAATCCGCAGGGGGAATGATTCCGGCCTCGATATCGGCCAGGATTTTCCTGACCGCCTGGGCCTCAGAATTGCTCATCATTTCAGGAAGTGTTGTGACCTCAGCTCCGGCCACCTGCTCCTTGACCGCAAGAAGGCTTCCGTCCCGCCTGTAAATAATGCCCGATAGACGGACTTTTCCCGCCGGGATGGGGTTACTTGAAAAATCGAGAACCGTACCGGGCCTCAACAATTCAAGTACATCCAGCTTCACCCGGTCCCCGAACTCGGCACGGAATTTTTTAGCGGTTTCCACAGGCACTATCACGGGATAACCGGTGCCGATTTCCCGGATCAGAACATCCCCTTGCGGAAAATTCTCACGGACGAAATTCAGCATAAACGCGTCGACGCGCTCAAGCCTTCCCGCGCGAGTCGCCAGGGAAACCGTGCGCATTTCAGAACGCTTGAAAATTCTTCCCACCCTGCCGGCCAGCCTGCGCATCCGTTCCGTTCGGCGCTTTGTCCCGGCTGGAACGGTCGAAACGACGTTGATACCGCGTGCCCGCTTGCGCATGGCAACGGCCAGACTGACTACGGAATCCATCTGCGAAGCGTCCATCGCACCGGCGGCAGCAGCCGCAGCGGAGGTAAGTTCAGTCTCAGCTCTCCGCAGACCCGCGTTGACGGGCCCGAAATAGCCGTTCGCCGCGGTATAATCCGCGGCAGGTACCGGAAAGCCTGTGTAAAACTGGTCCCGAATCCTGCTCTCCAGATCCAGAAGCAGGCCGTCCGCGGCCTGGAGGATAAAAAGGGCCTTTTCCGGAACCGTGACCGCCGGGCCGGGCGTGATCGAAAGTTCCGCACGCGGGTATTTGAGGGTCAGAACAACCGGCGGCAGGCTGTAAATGAGGCGTTCGCCATTCAGCAGTTCAAGTTCCTTGTACAGGTCGAAAAACGCGCCGTTCAGGTAGCCGGTATAGACCATTTCGGCGAACGCCGGGTCGTTTCTCAGAGTGACCATGGCCTTGCGATGACCGAAATCAGCGGCCTTGCGCCTTGTGTCCGCAGGCACACTGGGGCCGGAGAAAACGAAAACAGCGCGAGGCCCGAGGCTGGTCAGCGATTTCATGGCGTCATCCATGCCTTCCCAGACGTCGCCGGAAAATTTGTAAGTGTCATCACGCAGCCGGTCAAGCGCTTCACCCAGGGAATTGCCGCTCAGGTTGTGATAATCAACGATATGCACCGCCGTGTCGCCGAAAGGAGCGGGGACGGGCGTAGTGCGCATTTCAGAGCGCGTAAGCTGCACTTTAAAATCCCGAACAAGATCCTCCAGCGTGACGGCGGAAAGAATCGCAAGATGGTGCGTGGGCAGTTCATAGACCAGATTGGTCAGGAATGCGGAACCGTTCGGCTTGCCGTTTGCTTCCAGGAAAAGGCCGCGCAGCGTTTCCAGTGCCGCGGCTTCAAAAAGCGTAAATTTCTGCGTGCCCGCCATAACCATGTCCGGATCGTCAGCGACCCGGTCAAAGAGAGCCTTCTCGCGTTCCGGGAAATTCGCCTGCCATTGCCGGGCTTCACTCTCAAGAATGTCGCGCACCTGTCTCCTGTCGGCTTCCCCATAATTATTCGCGAATGCAAGAATGCTGAGGATAGCCGTGCGTTTGCTGCGCAGCGCACGCGGGTCGCGCGCGTTATCGCCGGCGGGGATTACAGAATCAAACTGCCTCAAGGTAAGCGCCGGATCGTAAAGATGATCGAGCAGCCGGCCGACCGGGATGAGAAGGCGCTTTCTGGCGATTTCCGCAGCCCGTCTTCTGATCAGGAAATCCTTATCCATGAAAGCGGCCAGCAGCAGCTCATGATAGGCGCCGGGGTCTTCATGCCCCGCGTAAGCCTGGATCATCTGCAGTTTCCGGTAAGGGCTCTGGAGCGCGCTGAATTTTTCGATCAGCTGAGCCGCCGTGCGTTTCTTGCTCGCGCCCGCCTCACCTCTCCGGCTTCCCGGCGCCAGCGTGATCTCCACGCCATGGTTTTCAAAAACAAGCAATGAAAGCTCGGCCCAGGACAGAACATGTTCATTTTTTTTCAGTCGCTCGAAGTCGTTCTCTTCGAATGTCAGGCTGCCGTAGGGAAGAGAAAGGTCGACCCGTTCGACGTCTTCCGGATTGATGCCCAGCTCGTCAAAAAGCCTTCCGAAAGAATAAACGGTTTTAGTCTGCATGGAACGCGGCCGTTCAATGCGCTCCCCGTTGATCAGGACCGTGCCTGCCGGCACGCGCATCTCGGAGCGCGCAACGCCGCCGGAAGGTGTGCCCGGAACACGCGGCTGTGTAATTTCAAAATATTTTTTCCTGAGGCCGAGATACCCCTCATTCTTGAGCAGAGCATCGAAGGCCGCGGAAGCTTTTGCCCGGTCGCCCCCGTTTTCCTCCAGTAACGCGCGGCGGACCATTCTGTCGATTTCAACCATGGAGACCGCCGCGGGTTTTGCGGCGCCGGGCGTGCGTGAAACCTGGACCGCGGACGCGGATTTGACCGCAGAAGCTTCGCCTCGGAATAGTCCGGTCAGCACTCTCTGGAATTCTTCGTTATTCTCAGGCAGCGGGCGGCGGACCAGACGCGCGCGGTCTGCTTCATCCAGCACAAGGATCGTCACAGGATAATAAAAGGAAATGCCGAATTCCCTTCTTGCCTGCTCTTCGCCTCCCGGGAGCCAGGGCGCGATTCTTTCATAAAAGCGGCGCGTGACTTCTGCGGACCGGTCCTGCTCGACTGCGCCGGGGATACTTATGATCGCGGCATTGACTGCCACAATCAGGCGGCGAGGCCGCGGGTAGGCTTCCGTCCAGGGCTCGTCCGAATTCAGGAAGCGAGAATAACGCACGATCTGGTGCCGCTGCACGTAATTTTCCAGAAATTCGCCGATGCTCTCTCCTACGGTCAGCGCATCCTTTACTTCGGCCATGAACGGAATCGTGCCGTCCGGCAGCACCGTCGCGCCCGCAAAATCAGAAGCTGACGGGCCCTTAAACTTGTAAATGTCAAAATAGAAACCGTTATTATCGTCTTCGGCCTGGCGCTGAATGGCCTGCGCGGCTATGACCTCGCGCAGCGCGCCGCGGACATTGGCCTGCGTCCCCGCACCCATGACATCACGGAGCGTGAAATCCTCAAAGACCAGCGCGAAACCCGGCACGCTCGCCATTTCCTGAAGAATATCGAGCGCGTCGTCGCTGAAAAGCGGATGCGTTGCGAGGCGGATCAGGTTCAGTACGCCCCGGTTTGAAAACCTGTCTTCAGCGGAAAGAAGGATTTCCAGGATCGAGGAGCGCGCAGATGCGGGCAGGCTGAGGCCGGCCTCCCTGAGCTGATCGATAGCGCCGGCGAAAAGCCGCTCATTGTGCTCTGAAACCGTTTCTGCGCCTGACGCGCGCAGTTCGGAGCGTTTCTCCAGGTCTTTACGGACTTCCGCGAAAAGCTGCAGTGTCTCTTCCGGATGAAGGTACTGGGCATAATAACGGGACATGGCATGTGCCGTAAGGCTCCATTCCTTCTCGGCCGTCAACATCGCTTCACTGCCGCCCATATCAATCAGCTGAACGGAATCGGTCGCATAGTCATAAAAGAAATGCCAGGATTTCAGATCTGCGCTCACCGTATCGTCGCCGTTTACCAGATCTTCATGCGGCATGATCAGACCCGCCCTGTAAATGGCGGCCGCGGCGGCTCGAACGACCTTGCGGGCGGTTTCCGCATCGCGAACCGTAAGCGGGTCATACAGACTTTTTCCGGAAGCCGGCAGAGTAACCAGTATGCTGCCAGTGCTCGAAAATATTTCAAAGGGAAAGAGAGAAGCGTCGGGGGTAATTTTTTCAGAGAAATACAGTTTGTTCTTGTCGGCTTCCAGCTTAAGGAGCCGCTCAAGGCGGCTCAGGGCAAACTTCGAGCTGTCCGCGTTAAATAAATATTTTGTAAAAAAGTGGATTTGCTGTCTTTTGCCCTTATTTGTTTTCCAGGTCAGTTTGTGTTCATGCGCATACCTGCGATGCTTTGGGTTGCCCCCCTCACCCTGTTCCTGCGGCATGTACTGGCTCAGCTTTAACTCGTAAACGGCCTCCTTGGGAATTTCGGCAATGTTCTCGACAATGTCCCCGCCCGCAAAACGCAGGATTTTCTCCGCATGGCCGCCGAATTCGCGCCTGAACGTGTCGAGATCCCCCTCGTAACCGATGTTTTCTTCCGACGGGTTGAGGCGCCTTGGAACACGTCCACGAACGTTTTCAAGCGCCACCGCCATAATGGACGTATATGTAGCAGGCGTGAAAATATTTTTACTTTTCAGGTATCCTTCGATATATTTTTCCAGAAATTTCCGAATGCTCGCCGCGTCGAACTCCGGTTCGCCGTACTCGAAAGCCTTGAGGTCAACCGCCTTGTCCTTCACGCCGAGGTTGATCCCGCTCCACCAGGTGTCGGGATCGCCGTATTCGCCTTGCTCCAGCGTGTGAAGCGAAGCCGCCAGCACGAGATATAAGCCGAGGACTGAACGGACCGGCACATTCACTCTCCACATGGGGTACCCGAATTCAAGGACCTCCTGCGCAGGCTCAACCGACATCGGAAACACGCGTTCGACTATGTCTTCCGCATAACGCCCGGAAATCTCAACCTGCACAATCGAGTTCTCATTCAGCTGGGAAGCAGAAGGCGTCTTCATATACAGTCCATATTCGTGGCGGCGCGGAAGGAAACTTTCTTTGGTCGAGGTCCTGGCTTCACTGAGGACCATAGAATTTTCTCCCGCCGGAGCATCACCGGAGCGCAGCTCGGAACGGCGGACAGCGCCTTCTCCGCCCTGGCCGTCCCGCGCCGAAAGGACCGCTTCGGCCTGGGATTTCT
>CAZMMY010000167.1:0-4917 GCA_964567495.1 uncultured bacterium | reverse complement strand
ATGGCCGGACACGGTCTGGAAATCGTGCGCTTCAAAACAGGAACTCCGCCCCGGCTGGATTCCGCTACGATTGACTGGGCTGCAACCGAAGAGCAGAAGGGCGACGACCCGCCCTCCCCTTTTTCTTATCAAACCCGCGAATTGAAAACCGAACAGCTGTCATGCTTCCTCACGCATACGAACGAAAAAACACATGAGATCATCCGTAAAAATTTAAACCGTTCGCCGCTTTATGCGGGGCGGATCAAAAGCACAGGGCCCCGTTATTGCCCCTCGATCGAAGACAAGATCGTGAAGTTCGCGGACAAAAAACGGCACCAGATTTATCTGGAGCCCGAAGGCCGCGACACGAACGAAATTTACGTGAACGGGCTCTCGACCAGCCTGCCCGAGGACGTGCAGCATGAAATCATCCGCTCCATGCGCGGTCTTGAAAACGCGAAAATCATCCGGCTCGGCTATGCGATCGAGTATGACTGTTTTCCTCCAACGCAGCTGAAACATTCGCTCGAAACAAAAAAAATCGAAAACCTTGTTCTCGCGGGACAGATCAATTGCACCTCCGGTTATGAAGAGGCGGCCAGCCAGGGTTTGATCGCCGGCCTGAACGCTGTTCGAAAGCTCCGCGGCGAAGAAGCGTTTATTCTCGACCGTTCGGAAGCCTATATCGGTGTTTTGATTGACGATCTGGTTACGCGCGGGACGACCGAGCCGTACAGGCTTTTCACTTCTCGCGCGGAATATCGCCTGCTGCTTCGCCAGGACAACGCCGACGAGCGTCTTATGAAATACGGATTTGAATTCGGGCTCATCCCGGTCGAAATTTACGAAGCAAGCAAAGCCCGCATGGAAAGAATCCGCGAAGAGGTCTTGCGGCTGAAGTCCACGCGCTTTCGCAGTGCGACCCTGGACCAGTTTCTCCGGCGCCCCGAAATGACGTTTAAAACCCTGATCGAAGAAGCGAGTTACAGCTGTGCCCTTCTTAATGAAGACGAGATTCTCCGACTGGAAACAGAAGTGAAGTACGAGGGCTATATCTCCAGGCAGCTGGCGGACATTCAGCGGTTCAAGAAATACGAGAAAAAACATATTCCTGCAGAATTGGATTATTCCCAGATTAAGGGTATCAGTCGTGAGGCGAGCGAAAAGCTCACCCGCATACGCCCCGCCTCCATCGGTCAGGCATCGCGCATACCTGGCCTTTCCAGCTGCGACCTGTCGCTGGTTGCTGTTTATATCGAAAAAACAGCTCGTGAAAACTCTAAATAGCTTTAAATAAATAGGTTACAAATGCAATTTTAGACATGTTTCACGTGAAACATCCCCTCTTTTTCATTTTCCGGTCAAGATTTTCATGTTTCCAACGATAATTTGACTAGATCACAGAATTTTGTATAATCCAGCTAGATTCTAGAAATTTTCCAATGTTTCACGTGAAACAATGCCTCCGGAGAGGTCTCTTATGAAAAAAGTCTTCGCTTTCTGCAACCAGAAAGGCGGGGTCGGAAAAACGACTTCGGTCATTAATATCGCCGCAGCCTTGACCCAAAAAGGTTATAAAGTTCTGATTATCGATCTGGATTCCCAGGCAAATGCCACCAGCGGCCTTGGCCAAGAGAAACCCGAGATAGAATCCACAAGTTATCAACTGATTGTTGAAAACTCCAATGTATTGGAGATCGTGCGGCAGACGGCCTTCGAAAATCTTTCTATTGTGCCTTCCAATATGGATCTCTCAGGCGCGGAGCTTGAGCTGGTCAGCCAGATGCGCCGCGAATACAAACTAAAGGACCGCATCTCGGAAGTCGCTGACAAATTTGATTTTATATTCCTTGATTGTCCGCCTTCGCTGGGGCTGATCAGCATAAATGCTCTTACAGCCAGCGATTATTTGATCATCCCGCTGCAGTGCGAGTATTACGCGCTTGAAGGTTTGAGCCAACTGATCAATACGTTCCAGCTGGTTAAAAAAAATCTGAATTCCGGGCTTGAGATTGGCGGCGTGCTTATGACCATGGCGGACTCCAGGACCAACCTGACGCAGCAGGTCATTGAAGAAGTGAAGGCTTACTTTAAAGAGAAGGTGTTCGGGGCGATTATTCCGCGCGCCGTGAAACTTTCCGAAGCTCCGAGTTTCGGAAAACCGGCCGTTTTTTATGATGCAGCGAACCGCGGATCCAAAAGTTATTTTCTCGTCGCTGACGAGTTTGAAAAGCGTTTTTCCAACAGGGCGCCCCAGGAAGCTAAAAAAGAGGAGCCCGAGGCTCAGGCTGAGCCCCAAACCCAGGAGAATCTGTCATGATCAAAAAGGCGTTAGGTAAAGGTTTAAGTGCTTTAATTCCAGATAATTACGTTAAGGATTCTGAGAGAGAAGCTCCCGCCGCCGCGGCCTCTGTTTCTACTGCACCGGCAAAGGAAAATACGGCCAGCGGCTTCCTGATGATTCCGCTTTCCCAGATTGTTCCGAACGATGACCAGCCCCGCAAAGAATTTTTACCTGAAGCCATCCAGGAGCTTGCGGCTTCAATTAAGGAGAAGGGGATCCTCCAGCCGGTAGTCGTCACCCGCAAAGGGGACGGCAGGTACATGCTTATCTGCGGCGAGCGCCGTTTCCGTGCTGCGGGTCATGTCGGCCTGACCGAAATTCCGGCCGTTGTCAAAGACCTCGCCAAGGACGGTTTCCTGGAATGGGCGCTCATTGAAAACATTCAGCGCCAGGACCTGAACGCTATAGAAGAAGCGGAGGCCTACCGGCGTCTTGCAGAAGAGCGCATGCTTTCTCAGGAAGAAATCGCCAAAAGGGTGGGAAAAGAGCGTTCGACCGTGACAAATATGATCCGACTTCTGCGCCTGCCCGACGAGGTCCAGATTTACCTGTCCTCAGGGCAGCTTTCTGCCGGCCATGCCCGCGCCATCCTTGGACTTATGACTCCTGAACACCAGCGCCAGATGGCCCGCCGTATCGTCCAGGAGAACCTTTCCGTTCGCCAGGTGGAAGCGATTGTTAACCGCAGCAATGCGCATAAACGTAAAGCCAAGACAGCCAGGCACTTAAAGCCCGAAATCGTAGACCTGGAAACGCGGCTGTCGCGCCATTTCGGAACAGAAGTTAAAATCTATCCTAAAAAGAACCAGAAAGAGGGAAGGATCGAAATCAAATATTTCTCTCTCGACGATCTGGACAGGGTCCTGGAACAGGCCGGTCTCCCCAGGGGCTAAAGCAGACGTTTAAGGGCTTTCCTTATATTGACAGGTCCGGGGCCTATGCTATAATCTCCGCCAATTTTCCGCAGGTTTCCTTAATCGAGCTCAATCCGGAAAACTTAAAAAATGACTAAAAACTTACGGAATTTTTTCGCCACTTTTTTGATAGGTTTTTTAACTTTTTCTGGTTGTTCGCCCAGCCCTAAAAACGACGGCGCGACCCAAATCAAAATCGCTTTCTGGGGAAGCCCTGAAGAAATCGATATCATCACCAATTCAATCAGTGACTGGCGGGCCGCCAACCCCAACATTAAAGTTGTTTTCGAACACACTCCTTACACCGGCTACGACAGCAAGATCCTGACCCGTATCGCGGGCGGCGCCGCGCCGGACATCATCGCGACCGAAGTCGATTATTTTGTAACCTTTGCGAGCAAAGGCGTTTTGGAAGATCTCACGCCGTTTTTGCAGCAGAGCACCGGCGTTTCCAAAAACGACTTTTTCCCGACCATCCTTGACCGTTTCACTGTGGATGGAAATGTTTACGCGATTCCGCGCGACGTTGCACCTTTCGCCTGTATCTTCTACAACAAACAGCTCTTCGACGAAGCCGGTCTTTCTTATCCCAATGATGAATGGACTTGGGACGATCTGCTCCGGGCTGCGCGCGCACTGACCAAGCAGGACGCTTCGGGACGCACCACGCAGTATGGTTTTTACGGCTGGGCCTGGCAGGATTTCGTTTACGGAAACGGCGGCGCGCTGGTCGACAACGTTAAGAAGCCGACCAAGGTCATGCTTGACGATCCGAAAACCATCCAGGGTCTGCAGTTTTACGCGGACTTGATTAATTTATATAAGGTAATGCCCACGCCGGTCGCGCTTGCGAACCTTGGTATGGGCGTGGACCTGATGTTTGCCAGCGGCCGTCTCGGAATGTTCCTTTCCGGCATCTGGGAAACGCCGGGACTTCGCAATTATAATTTTAAATGGGATATCGCGATGTTTCCGAAAAATGCGCAGGGTGTGCGCGCTTTCGGTTCCGGCGGTTCCGGTTATGCGATCCTGAAATCTTCAAAGCACAAGGCTGAGGCGTGGGAAGTTATCAAGGCGCTGACCGGTGCGCAGGGCCAGAGCAAACTGGCTGAGCGCGGCCTGGCGCAGCCTTCCCGTGTGGACGTTGCGTCCGGCCCGGCGTGGGCGAATAGCGATCAGCCTCCCGCGAACAAAAAAATGCTGAACGAAGCCGTGAAGTATGTCGTGTTCAGCCCGTTTCACCCTAAATGGCGTGAAATCGAGGAAAAATATCTGAAGCCGCAGCTCGACCTGGTTTTTAACGGGAAGAAAACAGCGGCAGAGGTGGCGCAGCAGCTGGCGCCGCAGATGAATCAGCTTTTGCAGTCCAACGAATAACCCAATCCTGAAAGGAAAGAACAAGGCAATGGCAAAAACAGCAACTCTGAAAAAAACCAAATCTTCCAGCAAGGCGGTAGAAAAAGCGCAGCCGAAAGGCGGCCGTAAGTTCGAATCGAAGTACGGCTACTTCACTGCAGATGGACGCGAGTATGTCATTACGCGCCCTGATACGCCCCGTCCCTGGACTAACGTAATCTGCAACGGCGACTACGGTATGACCGAAACCCAGACGGGTTCCGGTTTCTCCTGGCGCGACACCTCGAACCTTTCCCGCGTGACCCGCTGGGACCAGGACCT
>CAZMMY010000166.1:0-4922 GCA_964567495.1 uncultured bacterium | reverse complement strand
TTTTCATGCCGTTTTTAGAAAGCGCGTTGATCATGCAATGCGGCCCGATCTGGACCCGTTCGCCCAGCGAAAGATGGCCGGGGAAATATATGCTGGTGTTTTTTCCGATCAAAGGCCGCGCGCCGCAGGACCTGAATCGCCATTTCCACAGAGCTCCGCGCAAGAGCGGGCCGATCGCACGCATACCGACGTACTCTACCAGCTCCGGAGTCGGGACGGACTCAGGGATGGGGCCGGACAAGCGAAGTTTCTGTTCAATCCATTTACGCATGCAGTTTCCGGTAGATTTCCAGAGTTTCGCGGGCCGTGCGGGCCCACGAGAATGAGGACGCCCTTTCCCTACCCTTATCGATAAACGATTCACGAAGCTTTACATCGGTCAGCATCCGGCGGCACGCTTCCGCGGCGCCCTCCTCGTCCAGCGGATCGACCTGCAGCGCGGCGCCCCCCGCCACTTCGGGCAGGCTGCCGCAGGCGGCAACCACGGCCGGGACACCGGATTTCATGGCTTCCAGCACGGGAAAACCGAAACCTTCATAAAAGGATAGATGCAGGAGAAGGTCGCTGGCCTGATACACCAGAGGCAGTCTGGAAGACTCGACCGAACCGATGAAACGGAAAAAACTTTCGATTTCGAGTTTTTTCATGCGTTCCTTCTGGTCGGGCGTCAAGTCGCTGCCGGTTTTAAGCAGCGTAATTCCGTCCGGCATTTTTCTTGCAAGTTTCGCGGCCACGCGCAGCGTGCCTTCCGTATTTTTGTGGGCGTCGGTTCTTCCAGCCATAAGCAGGACCTTGCCCTTCAGGTTATGCTTGCGGCGAAACTCGTCAATCTCCGGCTGCGAAAATTTTTTTTCAAAAACGGTCTCAACCCCCATAGGGACAACGCCGGTCTTGTCCGCGTCCATGCCGGGGCAGAATTCCAGCATCTCCCGGCGCGAAAACTCCGTAGGCGTCACCACGGCGTCTGCACGCGGCAGCAGCGACAGACAGTATCTCTGCGCCCAGACCGAGGTCTGCCGGAAGTTCCAGACCGGCAGGTCGCCGGCCGCCAGCCTGGGCAGAAGCGCGTCATGAAAACACACTACGGTCTTTTTCTCTTTCAGGAACGGGAGCAGATTGCAGTAGCCGTGGTCCAGAATATGGTACACGTCCGCATTCGCCGCCCGGATGTTCGGGCCGTAAAAAACATACTGCTGGAAATACCGGCGCAATTTCCCGGGCGCGGAAGACAGGTCTGCCTTCCAGCGCTCAGGCGCCGCGGGCAGACTGATCAGCTCTTCGCCGGGCCGGAGCAGCGGACGCATTTCTTCACGCAGCCGGTCGTGATAGAGCTGCATGCTCCATCGCGTGGGATCGGGCAGCGCGGCGACCAACGCGACCTTCATGATTTTTTTCCTTTCATGGCGAGTTCATCATAAATTTTTTCCATGGCCCTGGCGATGTGTCCGGGATAAAACCGTTCCACGGAAGCCGCCGCTTTTTCTCCGAGAGTTCTGCGCAGAGCCGGATCCTCGAGCAGACGAACCAGGGCGCCCGAAAGCAGCGCCGGATCGCCTGGCCGGACAAGCCAGCCGTTTTCACCGTGGCTGACGATTTCAAGCGGTCCGCCTTCGCTGGATGCAATCACGGCCTTTCCCAGCCTCATAGCCTCGGGGATGACCATGCCGAAAGGTTCGGGCTTCGTCGAAGCATGCACCACAACGTCACTGGCTTCCATGAGGGCATCGACGTCGTCGCGCCTGCCCAAAAACAGACAACGGGCTTTGATGTCCAGCTTTTGCGCGAGAAGCTCGAGCTCACGGCCGAAATTTTCCTCCATGCCGGGCAGCTTGTCGCCGGCGAAAACAAAGACCGCTCCGGGAATTTTTTCGAGCACAGCCGGCGCGCTCTTCAAGAGCACTTCCTGCCCTTTCCATTTTTGCAGCCGCGCCGCGCATAGAACCATTTTCGACTCGCGCGAAAGGCCGAGTGATTGCCGCACCGCTTCCGCCCTTTCAGGCCGCGACGGGCCGCTCTCCCCGAGCGAGGGATAAACAACAGCGGCTTTCCGGGCCTGGGCCGGGTAATGCCGGCACAGCGCGCGAAAAGTGGCTTGTGAATTGCAGACGATTTTATCGGCCGGCAGTATGCCGGCGATTTTTTCCGGCAGCGCGCGGCCTTCGGGCATGTCGACCAGCCACCAGATCAGCGGGACACCGCACCGCCTCACGGCCGCATAACCGCTGAGGTACGCCAGCGTCCCCACGGCATGCACCCATGTAATCGAATTTTCCCGCACATAGCTCGCAAGCGAAGAATGAAAACCGGGGCAAAAAAGAAGGCTGCGCAGACGGCCGACAGCGAAAGCCTTCACCGGAATTTCGAGCCCGCCCAGCGCCTTTTCCAGGGGCCCGCGATTCAAGACCCACGCATGAGGGGAAAATTTATGGCGGTCAAGCGAAGCGGCCAGCCGCAGCATGGCTATCTCGGCGCCGCCCGTCTCGCCCATCCAGCTGAGGTATAAGCCGTTGGAAACGCTCATTTATTTTGCTCCAATGACAGCTTCATATCGCGCCCCTATTTTGTCCCAGGCAAAATACCGGGCATAAAGCTCGAAACTCTCACGGCTTTTCTGCCGCCGGAATTCAGGCTCCGACACCAGACGATCCAGAAGCCCCAGAAAAGCCCGGCTGTCTCCGCCGGCGGCCAGCTGAAGCGCCGGCTCTTTCTTCAATTCCGGATTCGTGCAGGGGCCGAGCGTGCCGGCAACAGGAAGCCCTCTGCCGAGCGCCGCCGCCAGCGTCGAACGGCGGGTCGAAACACCGTCAACAAAGGGCGCCAGGAAAATAGCGTCCTCACTGAATAACGCCGCGATCCGATGCCGGTCCCAACCTTCAAGGATTTCGATCCGCGATTGTCCGCAGCCGATCGCCTCGAGAAAACGGCCGGCTTCGGCCCTGGAGCGTGCCAGCCACAAGGCGCGCTGGGATGGCCGGTTCTCCAAATGCCGCAAGATATCTTTCACAAGCTTGCGGTCCATGCCCTCGGGCTGGCCGAAAAGAACGAACGGCGGCGCTGCGACGAATTTTTTCTCTTCCATCCTTGCATCCGGAAGCGGGCTACCGATCGGGATGACGGCCACGCTTCGGCGGCGCCACGGCAAAAGCCTCGAGATCTTGCGCCGGTTGAGTTCATGGGTCGCGATCAGCCCATCCGCAATCAGACCGAAAAAAAGCAGCGCCGCGTCAAAAAAAAGACGCGCCGCCAGCCGCTTCAGGCTCCAGCAGAGCGGCACGTTATATTCATGGAAAGTCACCAGGATTTTCATTTTTTTTCGAAATTTCAGGAAAGCGATCCAGGGAAAAAACAACAGCGCTTCCGGACCGCTGAAATAGCTCTGGGGAACATACTGGAGCAGCACAAGCCCCCCTGTTCCCGGGCGGTGCCTTTCCCGCCAGATGCGGCGCCAGTCCGGCACGCCAGCCTGGCGCGGCAAAACCAGCAGCTCCGCACTTAGCGCTTCGGCCAGGCTGCGGGCGAAGTCCCCCACACCGTCGAAGGTATCCGGCGCTGCCGTGCTGACGACCGTGACACTCATGCTTTCTTCGCCCTGACTTCGAGATGGATTCCACCGCCGGAATAATCGAGCAGCAGGTGCAGCGGCTTCAAGCCCCAGGTCAGCGCCTTAAGCAGCATGGTCTTGTGCTCCCAGAAATTTTCCGGCAAACCATGCCGGCCCGCTTTCCTGGCGGCCGTAATGCCCGCGCTCAGCACCAGCGCCGACGCGCCTGGCGTGAAAGACGTGATTTTGAAATTTTCGAAACCTGAGCGGCGCAGGAGCCGCGCAAGGCTTTTCTTCGAAAAATGATAAAGATGCCGCGGCAGCTCCCAAGGGAAATACGCGGCGCCGAACAGCGCCGCGTACGGACTGCGCCGGTTAGGCACGGTCAGGATCAGCGTGCCGCCCGGCTTCAAAAGACGAAAGGCTTTCTCGAGCGCCGCGACAGGGTCCGTCAGGTGCTCGAGCGTTTCGAATAGCGTGACCACATCAAACGAGCCCTCGGGAAAGGGCGCGTTTTCGGGGCTGCCGCAGTAAACCGGAATACCGTAATGCTTCTGAGCCGCTTCGCAGGCAGCGGCGGAAAACTCCACACCGGAAACGTCCCAGCCCAGTTTTCGCATTTCCGAAAGATAAAACCCGGAGCCGCAGCCGATATCGAGAAGTTTTCCGTTGTTGCGGAACTCCGGCAGCGGCTTGAAATCGACCCGCAGCTTTTCCGGCCGCAGCATCCCCATGACGCGGGCGGCCGCGCCAGGCTCTTTGGCGGCATAGCCGGGATATCCCCAGGCGGCGAGATGCGCTTTCTGCCAGGAGGACTTCTTGCACGACGCGGCGGACGGCAGCCCTTGCACCGGCTGGAAAGAGTAATAATTTTCAGGATAATGCAGCGCCAGCTCACCGGGTGAAGGCATGGGGTCAAGAAAGGCAAGGTCACAGCCGCGGCAAAGCACGACACGGAATTCACCCGGCAGGCCGTAGAATTCGTCCCTTCCTGTAAAAAGAAAAGCCGGCTCCGGAGCGCCGCAGGCCGCGCAGGCGGCGCCGGTTTCTTTGGGCATCACCATGTGCCGGTTTCCTTTAAAATTTTTTCCGCCTGAGGCAAGCAGACACCGCACCCGCATGGAAAACCGAACCAGCGCGCGGTAAAGCGCCGCATAAGAAGCCCCGCGGTGCTTTTTGTAAAAAAGAAAACGGCCCAGCAGGAAATAATAAAATGACTTCGGGTTCTTTTTTCTGCTCTCTCCGCCGACATGGACCACGCTGACGCCCGGGAAATATATGAAATCCCATTTTTTACGCGACAGCCTGAACGCAAGGTCCACGTCTTCCTCGCCCAGGAAAAACTGTTCGTCGAGCCAGCCTTCTTCCTCGAGGACGCTCC
>CAZMMY010000165.1:0-4934 GCA_964567495.1 uncultured bacterium | reverse complement strand
ACGAACGCATTTTAAACCATCTGCCTTCGCAACTGAAAGAGTTATTTTCTTTTCGACGCCAAAAACCGAATAAGTGACTTCTTCCCCCTGCCCGTCGGTCAGCTCTTCGACCTGGGAAACAATGAAAATTCTGGGTAATTCTTTCCAGTTTTCTTTGAGCAGGCCGGCGACTTCCGGGCTTCCCTTGATATAAACCTTGGCATCGAGGCTGGAGCCGATCTTGCCTTCCGCCCGCATTTTTTCGAGCGCCGGGGTCACAGCGTCGCGGATCTGGCGAATGTGGCTCCAGTCAAGATAGCCCTTCCAGTTACCTGTTTTAACCGTCCAGGTGCTTTCGTGCACAGATTTGACGCCCTGTTCCATCGGGAAAGACTGCCAAACCTCGTCCATGGTCATGGGCAGCACCGGGGCCAGCCACTTGACCATGTTCTTCAGGATGTAATAAAGGCCGGTCTGAGCGGAGCGGCGGAGGTCGCCGTCCTTGCGGCCGGTATAAAGGATGTCTTTGAGGACATCAAAGTAATACGAGCTGAGCGGCCCGGTGCAGAAGTTATAGACCACCTGATAGATTTCATGAAACTGGAATTTCTCGTAACATTCCTCGACCTTGAGGGAAATGGTGTCCGTCAGCGACAGCGCCCACTTGTCCAGGGGGTTCAGGTTGTCGAACTGATAGGCGTCGGTCTTCGGATCGAAGTCATAAAGGTTCGACAAGATATAACGGAAGGTGTTGCGGATCTTCCGGTACGCGTCCGCCAGCTGGTTCAGGATTTCCTTGGAAAGGCGCACGTCCACGCTGTAATCGACCGACGAGCACCACAGGCGCAGGATGTCCGCGCCGACTTCCTTCATCACGTCCTGCGGCGCCACCACGTTCTTGGCCGACTTGGACATCTTCTTCCCCTGCCCGTCCACCACGAAACCGTGGGTCAGCACACCCTTGAACGGCGGCACACCTTCCAGCGCGGTGCTGGCGGTCAGCGAGCTCTGGAACCAGCCGCGGTGCTGGTCGGAGCCTTCGAGGTAAAGGTCAGCCGGAAAACCGAGCGTTTCCCTGTTTTTTAGGAGCACGGCCTGATGGCTGACGCCCGAATCGAACCAGACGTCGATAATGTCTTCTTCCTTCCGGAGCTCCTGCGAGCCGCAGCAGGCCGGCGCCTTGCCGGCAGGGAAGAATTCCTGCGCGGCTTTTTCGAACCAGACGTCCGCGCCCTGTTCGTTGAACAGCTTCACGATCGTGTCTTTGGTTTCGCTCACGAACGCTTTGGAGCAATTAGCGCAGCGGATGATGGGAATGGGAACGCCCCAGTAACGCTGGCGCGACAGGCACCAGTCGGGCCGGGTCTCGACCATCGAACCGATGCGGTTCTTGCCCCAGTCCGGCGTGAACTTGATTTTGTTGGCGATGGCGTCCGACATTTTCTTGCGCGTGTCGTTGTGGTCGATCTTCATGAACCACTGCGGCGTGGCGCGGAAGATAATCGGCTTTTTGCAGCGCCAGCAATGCGGATACGAGTGGGAATACTTTTCCTGATGGACCAGCGCGTTCCTGGCCTGCAGGATTTCGATGACCTTCAGGTTGCCTGCTTTCAGGACGTGCTGACCTTCCCCTTCCGGGAACTCGCTGGTGAACTTGCCCCAGTGGTTGACCGGCGAAAGGATGGGCAGCTTGTTCTGGATAAAACCATACACATAGTCGTCTTCACCGTGGCCCGGCGCGATATGCACGATGCCCGTACCATCGGTCGCGGAAACGTAGTCGGCTTCAATGGCTTTCGATTTTCTGTCCAGGAAAGGATGCGAAGCCTCGACGCCCTTGAACTCCTCGCCCTTCACCTTCTTGACGATGTGGACGTTTTCGAGCCCGAGCTTCGCCTGCAGCGTGCCGAGCAGCGCTTCCGCGAAAACGAATTTGCCCTTGCTGGTTTCTGCGTACGCGTATTCCAGGTCGGGATGGAACGCCAGGCCGACGTTGGCCGGAAGCGTCCAGGGCGTGGTCGTCCAGACCAGGAAGGAAAAGCCTTCTTTAAAAGGAAACGTCACATAGACCGTGTCGTCGACCTTGTCTTCATATTCGAGCTCGGCGTCGGCCAGCGCAGTTTCGCAGTCCCAGCACCACGGAACCGGCTTCAGGCGCTGCTCGATAAAACCCTTTTCGTAGATGCGCAGGAAGCTTTCCGCGATCGAAGCCTGGTAGGAATAATTCATGGTCAGGTAGGGCTTGTCCCATTCCCCGAACACGCCCAGGCGCTTGAACTCCTCCTTCTGCAGGCCGATGAAACGCTCCGCGTACTTGCGCGCTTCCTTGCGGAAGGCCACGCGCTCGACCTCTTCCTTGCGCTTGCCCATTTCCTTCAGGCAGGCGTGCTCGATCGGCAGGCCGTGGCAGTCCCAGCCCGGCACGTACAGGGCGTCGAAACCGCGCATGGTCTTGTACTTCACGATCATGTCTTTAAGGATTTTATTTAAAGCATGGCCGATGTGGGTCTGGCCATTGGCGTACGGGGGCCCGTCGTGAAGAATGTACTTCGGTTTGCCCTTGCTCTTGGCGCGGATGCGCGCGTACAGCCCGTCCGCTTCCCAGTTCTTGAGCATGTCGGGCTCGCGCTTCGCCAGCTCCGCTTTCATGGGGAAAGGCGTTTGCGGCAGATTCAGCGTGTCTTTATACGATTTTTCAGTGGTCATTTATTAACCGGCTTATTGGCTTCAGTGAGACCTTGTTCAATTTGGCTTGGTAAAACAAACAAAAAATGCCCCAATGCTATTGTAAAATCAACACACCGCTTGGCTTGAGGAGCTTCCGGTAATGGTGCCTCCTCATCAGCATGCCGTTGATCATTCGCGTCTAATCTAACCGCATGAGCCCATTGGCCCATTTCTTTCGTAATAAGGTTTTCAAGGACAGCTTTGTCGATGCGCGTATACAGACTACCTTCTTTGTATCTTTTAGCTTTTAACATTGCATCTACTGAACTAGCCGCCAACATTACAGCACCCGCCGGAGAATGCAACGAATTAAGAGCCTGCTTAAGAAACTCGCGCGCCTTTTCAGGGATGGCTTCATGCACGATAACGGAGGAGGGATACATTTCAAGAATTCGAGCGTTCCAAGCCACAGAGCAAGCAGTTACTGCCCCGCCGCACCGCCGACAAGAATACACGCGCCAACAACGACCTTTCGAATTCCTATAATCGTTCGTCGCGAATTCGGCGATTTTAAATAAGCTGGGGTTATCCACAGAGCAATGCGGGCAACGATCCAACTGAAGCTGTTCATTGAGGTCAGGCATATTATTCCCTAAATGGCAACAACGGCAACGAGGAGTTTATCGAGCTTGGGGCCTGCGCCGTTTGCGTTATTCATTTTAACTGATTTCCAGATTCCTACTTTCGCAGGAATGACACGTTTTTATTTTGAGTTTGTCATCCCAGCGAAAGCTGGGATCCAGTTCATATGATTTTATAATACAAGTCATCCCACTGCGGGTTTAACTTTTCAATAAGCTCGAGCTTACATTGACGCCTCCACGCCTTGAGCTGCTTTTCTCTTTCAAGGGCGCTTTGTACGTCCTGTGTTTGCTCATAATAGACGAGCTTGTCTATTCCGTACTTTTTACTGAAGCCTTCGACAACTTTTTCTTTATGCTCGTGAACTCTTTTGATCAAATCGCCCGTAACGCCAACATATAACGTCCCGTTTCGCTTGCTGGCCAGAATATAAATATAGTAGAAACGTTCCATTGCTCTGGATTCCAGCTTTCGCTGGAATGACACATTTTTTACACATCCCTACTTTCGCAGGAATGACACCCTAAAACTTTTTTATTGCCGCTTCGAGGAGTTTGTCGAGCTTGGGGCCGGCCTCGTTCGCAGTCTTGATGATCTCTTTGATGTCGCAGGGCGGCAAATTGTCCGGGTCGCAAAGATCTGTCGCGATGCTCAGGCCCAGGACTTCCATGCCCATGTGCACGGCCACGATGACCTCAGGCACGGTCGACATGCCCACCAAATCCGCTCCCCAGCCGCGCAGCATCCTGTATTCCGCGCGCGTCTCGAGGTTGGGTCCTGAAACGCCGACGTAAACGCCGCGACGCACCGAAACCTTGACCTCGCGGGCAGTCTGCTCTACCAGCCCGGCCAGCCGGGCCGAATAAGGCGCGCACATATCCGGGAAACGCGGGCCTATACGCTCGTCGTTCGGCCCGATCAGCGGGTTCACGCCCATGAAATTGATGTGGTCTTCGATCATGACGATCTCGCCCTTGCGATACGTCAGGTTCATGGCGCCGGCCGCGTTCGAAACCACGAGCACTTTCGCGCCCAGCTCTTTCAGAACACGCACCGGGAACGTGACTTCCTGCATCGAGTAGCCTTCGTAAAAATGAAAACGGCCTTCCATGACCGCGACCTTCTTGCCGGAAAGCGTGCCGAACAAAAGCTTGCCCGCGTGCGACTGGACGGTCGAAACCGGGAAATGCGGGATCTGGCCGTACGGAATCTCGCATTCCTTTTTGACCTTGGAGGCGAGATTGCCCAGGCCGGTGCCGAGGATGATGGCGATCTCGGGCTTCCAGTCCGTTTTTTTGCGGATGGCCGCGGCCGCTTCCCTGACCTGCTCGAGCAGGCCGGATTGTTTCTGGAAACGCTTCATCGGCACGTTACTGGGCTCCGAACTGGTAGGCCAGCATGACGAGGCCGCGGACCGCGACCCGGTTGATGAAAAACAAAATCACGAAAGCGAGCAGCGGCGTCAGGTCGAGCATGCCGATCTGGAGCGGAATGCGGCGCAGCGGCAGAAGGATCGGGTCGGTAATCTGGTTGATGAACTGGACGACCGGGTGATACGGCTCGACCGGAAACCAGGAAATAATGATGCGCGCCACGAGGATCCAGTAAAGGATCTGGCAGATGGCGTTGACGAGAAACGCGAGGCT
>CAZMMY010000164.1:0-4959 GCA_964567495.1 uncultured bacterium | reverse complement strand
CAGGTCAGGGAGAGCACTCAAGCCAGATCAGGTCTTCTGCGCTTACACCCGACGGACGCTTGCTCGTGACGAGAAGCGCTAGCAAAGCCGTGGTGCAGGAGGTTAAAAGCGGGCGAGTTCTCCGGGAGGTGCGTGGGAGGCGCGACACTCAAGCAGGTCAGGGAGAGCACTCAAGCCAGATCAGGTCTTCTGCGCTTACACCCGACGGGCGCTTGCTCGTGACGGAAAGCTATGACAAAGCTGTGGTGCGGGATGTTGAAAGCGGGCGAGTCCTCTTTGAGGTGCCTGGGGTGCGCTACGCTGAAGCAGGTGAGGGAGAGCCGTCAAGCTGGATCATGTTTTCTGCGCTTACGCCTGATGGCGGCCGGCTTGTGACGAGAAGTCAGGGCGAGGTGCTCATGTGGGGTGCGAGAAGAATTTTCGGTGCCTCCGCCGCCCGCTCCGAAATGCGAGCGGTGAGTGAAGCGGATAAGGCGCAGTTGAGCGCGCTTGTGGAGCAGTTGAAGGGGGTGGAAGCCGGAGCGGCAAGCCTTGAGCTTTTGAGGAAGAATCTCGGAAGTATTTTCTCCGGCCCAGGTGGAGCTATCAACGACGCGGAATATAAGAGAGTGTTTGGAGACCCCGCGTATAAAAGCAAGCCTGGGTTATTCAGCCGGGAGGCTGCCGGGATCGCGAGACGGATTGTGGGGCTGATTGTTCATCCGGGAGGCTCAACGATTGAAAGAGCGGTGGAAGAGAAGTCGAAGTTGATATGGTTTGTGACGGGTGGAGAGAAGGCAGAGGAAAAGCCTGAGGCAGCCGAGGGCGGGGCGATTATCGGTGATTTAAGGACCGAAGCCGAAAAATTTAGTTTAGGTTTATCCGCAGAGGACTTAGGGAGACGCCGGGAATTGGTCGATTGGCTTTACGCTGAACGTGCGAGGACCGGGCGGACGGACGACGCGAAGGTATTTTGGGAGAGAATCGATGGCCTGTTCGGCGGTCTCGGGCCTCTTTTGGACCGATTGAGTGAAGGCGGGAGAAGCGAAGAAGACGTCTTTACGGTCGAGGCGGTGTTAAGCGTCCACGGGTTATGGGAATTGTTTGAATCAAGGGCGGATGACGCTGCCGGGAGAAAGCAAATTGCGGATCATTTGGCAGCTATTTCGGCAACGAACGACATGGCGTCCTTGTATCAGTCGTTGAGTAAATTATTTCTCGCTCAGCTAGACCAGATTTCAGAACAGGCTAAAAAGTCTGAAATGCTGGAAAAATATGAACTCTCTGACGGGCTTGAGGAAACGCTCGGCGCACCCAAGAATGAAGACCCGAGTATCGGACACGTGAAGCTGGTGACCAGCGTGACGGCCCTTGGAGAGGAGTCGCTGGCGTCGGGAGGATTGGATGGAGTGCGAATCTGGGATTTGACGAAAGAGGGTGATAATAAACAGGTTTTAGCGCTCGGAGGGTCAGGGGAGCAATCCTCCAGCCGTGGCGTGGTGGGTGTCTTGAGTGTTGTCAAACTGGAAAACGAAATTCTCGCGGCTGGGGCGATCGACAATACCGTGCAGATCTGGGATTTGAGACCAGGGCAGAGCAATCGACCTGTTTTTACACTCGGAGAGCCCGGAAATAAAAAATCGCGCCTCGGGCATGTGGACCTAGTGACCAGCGTGATCGATCTTGGAAAAGGGCGGATCGCTTCGGCGAGCATGGACGGGACGATCCGGGTTTGGGATATCCATCGAAAGAAAAGCCAGAGACTCCTGGTAACGCTTCCCGGCCGACAGGGAACCATAACCAGCTTAGTCTATCTGGGCGGCGGAAAGATCGCGTCGTCGGGAGCGGACCATACGGTGCGGATCTGGGATTTAGATCGACCGGATGGAAATAAATTATTGATGACGCTCGGAGAGTCTGGGAACCTCAGTCCAGAGCAAGGTCATGAGGGACGTGTATCTGGCGTGGCGAGTCTCGGGGGCAGCAGGATAGCCTCGGCCGGAGCGGACGGTACGGTGCGGGTCTGGGATTTGGATCAACCCGAAGGCCGTAGGCTCACGATGACGCTCCGAGGCCATGTCGGGGCAGTAGCGGGCGTGGCTGCTCTGGGGAGTCAGAAGATCGCGTCGGCGGGAGAAGACGGTACGGTGCGGGTCTGGGATTTGGATCAACCCGAGGGCAGTAGACTCGCATTGACGTTCCGGGGCCATGTGGGGAGAGTCACCCGTGTGATAAGTCAGACGGGTGGGAAGCTTGCGTTTGTGGGATGGGACAATACGGTGCGGATATGGAATTATAGAAATCTTCAACTTTCTCCGAAGTTTGAACTCATGGCCCGCTCTGAAATGCGTGTAATGGCTGAAAGCGCCGCGCAGCAGATTACTGGATTTGCCCAGGCGCTGGCTGGGCGCGACCTGAATTTGAGTCCGCAGCTCCTGGAGGTTTTGCCTGCGGGGGATTTGAGTCTTCAGATTGTCCGAGACATGTATGGCGGAGGTCCGCCTTTAAGTTATGTCATTCCTCAGCAGGAAGACGGCGATGACGCCGTCAATATTACCGATCTGGTCACTTGGGCTGAAGCCGGCATTCCCCGGTTATTTGAGGAGTATCCGGGTCTTTATGACCTCTGGATTCATTTGCGAGCTGTTTCCGGCCAGCGCCGCATTAATGAAGTGATCAAAATTTTGCGTGCACTTCCAGAAATTTTAGACAATGACACTGAAAGCAGGATCATACGGGGCCGGTATGTTTCGGTTGCAATAGACGGAGGAAACGGTATGGTGAGGATTGACACCACGAGTCAGATTTCCCAGCCTGGAGCTCAAATTATTGAGCTCTCAACCTTTACGTCCCCCCGTTCTGAACTGCGTACGCTGGCAGGCAGCGTTTTAGAGCAAGTGCGGAGAGCCAACAAGCTCGAGCCTGAGTGGGCTGTTAAACTTGAAAAGCAAATGGCCGTAGCCGCCGGTCCAGTCCTTGAAGTCTTTGAGCAGATGAGGAATGAAATGGCGTTGTCGATACAGGGCAGCCGGACGGAAGCTCAATATGCCCGGATGGCGTTGTTCAGGATGGATCAACTGCTTGGATTGGCCCGGTTTTTGGGTTCGCGCAATCCGGATTTAAAGCCTTGGGTGGGTTTTTCCGCACCCTCCAAAAATTCAATGGAACCTTCTGCCCGCAGTCAAGCCATCCGCCTTCATGAAGATGTGCTTAAAAGGATCGAGGGCCTCATCGGAGGGGTTGTCTCAGCAGGAGAGATTACCCAGGATGTCCAGACAGCGGTAAGCCGTGCGGGTTTTGATAAAAGCCGCGCCATTTTTCGGGGCCGTGATTTGCTGCGAAGCGGAGCCGGAGCGTTTCTTTCTGACCGGCAGGAAGTTTTGGGCCTTATCGGAGACGCTGAATCGATTGCAGCCTCCGACATTTTGGGAATTTCCCGCGATGGCGCGGACGCGGATTACTACACCCGGCTCGTGACGCTCACGGCCCAATACGTGGTCGCGCTTCTTGCCGCAGAGAACATAAAACCTTCTGACATTCAAGAGCTGAAGGCTGGCCGCCGGACGGACGCTTTTAAGGAAAAGCTTTTTGCCGCGGAAACTTTCCGGGAACTTCTTAAAGCCAGTGAGCTCAAGCAGGATGTTGTGGATGCCCTTCAAAGACTGCAGTCTACGATTGAACTCAACCAGGGCGTCCGGTTTCTGACCGAAAAAGTCCAGGAATTTATCCTGTCTGCGGAAGCGCAAGCCAAATTCCAGGCAGCTGCCTAGTTTTTACCTCGTACGACTCAAAAAAAGCCTTCCGGCGATACCGGGCGCTATTTTTCGGGGAAAGCTAAGGGGTTTGAATTGCCTCTACTCAATTATTTTTTTTCTGCTATACTGCTCCCTTCATAGCTCGGAGCCGCAGACTGAATGAAAAGTTGGACTTATGAAAAAGCGGGTGTGCCGCATCTCAAAGGCGACCCGGCTTATAATCGCGAAATCACCAAGCTGATCCGTTCCACCCACACGCCCGGCGTTCTCGGCAGCGCCACGGGCTTCGCCGCCCTCTTCGACTTCAAAAAAGCCGGCGTTAAAGACCCTCTTCTCGTTTCCTCCACAGACGGCGTGGGCACCAAGCTCGAAATCGCCCGCGCCCAGAAGCGCCACGACACCATCGGTATTGACCTTGTCGCCATGTGCGTCAACGACCTGATCTGCTGCGGCGCCAAGCCTATCTTCTTTCTGGATTATTTCGCCTCCGGCAAGTTCGACGCAGGGGTCATCCGCCAGGTCCTCAAAGGGGTGGTGGACGGCTGCCGCCAGGCTGGCTGCGCGCTCGTAGGCGGGGAGACCGCCATCATGCCCGGCTTCTATAATATTAATAGTAAGCACGGGGAGGGCCCCCAGTACGATATCGCCGGTTTTTCGGTAGGCATAGTGGACCGCACGAAGATCGTGTCCGGCAAGACGATCCGCCCCGGAGACGCGATTGTGGGCCTGGCGTCATCGGGCTTTCATTCCAACGGTTATTCCTTATTAAGGAAGCTCTTCAGCGCCTCCGAGCTGCGCGGCGCTATCGGCAGGGAACTCCTGACCCCTACAAAAATTTATGTCAAACCCGTTCTCTCTGTCGTGAAAAAAGTGCCGGTCAAAGGTATCGTCAACATAACGGGCGGCGGGTTCATTGACAACCTCCCGCGTGTTATTCCTCAGGGGCTTGGCGCGACGCTCGTGCGCGATGAGTGGCCGATGGCGAAAATCTTCCGTGTCGTACAGGATTCTGGTAAAATCTCAGATCTTGAGATGGCGCGCACTTTTAACCTCGGGATCGGTATGGTCCTGATCATGGAAAAACGTTTTACGAACGCTGCCGTCAACGCCCTGAAAAAGCAGGGTGTGCAGTCCTGGACGATCGGCGAGATCACCAAACGTCCAGGCGTGGAGGTTTTATGAAGGTGTTAATCATCGGTTCAGGCGGCAGGGAACACGCGCTGGC
>CAZMMY010000163.1:2257-4978 GCA_964567495.1 uncultured bacterium | reverse complement strand
CACCCTGTGGATCGACGGCAAACCCGTGCATGGTGAAGTGCTGGAAAAAAAGAAGGCGCGTGAAGTGTACGAAGACCAGAAAGCGCAGGGCAAAAACGCGGGCCTGACCGAAAAGAACGAGTACAAGACGTTCGAAATGAACGTGTTCCCGGTCCGCGCAGGCCAGGAAACGAAAGTGCGGCTGGCCTATATCCAGCCCGCGCACGTCGACACCAACATGGGCTCGTACCTCTACCCGCTCGAGGAAGGCGGCGTGGACGATGCGGCGCTGAATTTCTGGACCACGAACACGAAGGTCACAGGAAAGTTCAGCTTCGATATGCAGTTCCGCCCGTCCTGCCCCATCGCGAGTCTGCGCCTGCCCAATCATCCGAGCGCGCAGATTACGCAGAAGGGCGACGAGTGGTTCGTGCACATGGACAACCTGACGGCCGCTTCTAAAAAAGCGGCAGCCGCGCAGCAGCAGGAACCGCAGGCTCTGACCATCAACAACCAGCAAGCCGCCGCGGCCGCTGCGGCAGTTCCGCAGAACGGCGACGATGAAACGCCCGCGGTGCAGCCCGTGGTAGACAGCGGCTTCCGGCTGGATACGGACATCGTGGTCTACTACCGATATGCAGAGAACCTGCCGGGCACGGTCGACCTGGTGGCGTATAAGGAAGAGAGCTCCAAGCAGGGCACGTTCATGATGACCATCACGCCCGGCATGGACCTGCAGCCTCTGCAGGGCGGGCGCGACTGGGTGTTCATCCTGGACAACTCCGGCTCGATGGAAGGCAAGTACGCGGCGCTGGCTGAAGGCGTCAGCCAGGCCCTGAACCAGATGAACCCGACGGACCGTTTCCGCATCGTGACGTTCAACGACAGCGCGCGGGAGCTGACCAAGGGCTTCATCCAGGCCACGTCTGAAAACGTGAAGCATTACACGGACGCAGTCGGCGGGATCAAGCCCAACGGCGGCACCGACGTGTACGACGGCCTGAAGCTGGGGCTGAAGAGTATGGACGCGGACCGCGTCACCAGCCTCATGCTGGTCACCGATGGTGTGGCCAACGTGGGCGTGACCGACCAGAAGAAGTTCGTGGAGCTGATGAAGAGCCGCGATGTGCGCCTGTTCACGTTCATCATGGGCAACAGCGCCAACGAGCAGCTGCTGGGCGCGCTGACCCGCGCCTCGAACGGGTTTTCCATCAACGTCTCGAACTCAGACGACATCATCGGCAAGATCCTGCAGGCGCAGGGCAAGGTCAACTTCGAGGCGTTTCATGGCGCGAAGCTGACGATCCAGGGCCTGAAGATCACCGACGTGACGCCGGAGGATTTCGGCACCGTTTACCGCGGCCAGCAGATGATTGTGTTCGGCCGTTATTTCGGCGGCGGCCCGGCCCAAGTCACACTGACCGGCAAGATATCAGGCGAGGACAAGACGTACCAGACCACGTTCGATTTCCCGGATGTCGAAACGCGCAATCCGGAACTGGAACGCCTCTGGGCCTATGCCACGATCGAGCATCTAAACCAGGAAATCGAGGACTTTGGTGAGGAACGCGACCTGAAAAATGCAATCACGGGCCTGGGCGTGAAATACGGTCTGGTCACGGATTACACTTCGATGGTCGTGCTGGAGGAAGACGTATTCAAGCAGCTGGGCATTGACCGGCAGAACCAGAGAAGGACCGAGAACGAACACAAGGCGCGCGAGCTCAGGTCTTCGCAAGGCATCCGCAATACGCGCGCGGACACCAATCAGCCCATGTTCTCGGGCAGCCGCGCGACGTTTTCGGGCGGCGCGGGCGCATTCGACCCGCTTTCGCTCCTGCTGTTCTCCCCGCTGCTGGCCGGCCTCGGCTGGAACAGGAAAAAAGGAGAATAAGATGGCACATTCCACGATCATTCAAATGAAAGAGAGCCGCGGCACCCATTTTTGGGTGCCGCGGCTCACCCTGCTCGCAAGCGCGGGGATCTGCCTTCTGCATGCGCTTGGCCAGCCGGTTTTCAAATGGCTGGTGTTCGACCGCCAGGCCGTGATGCACGGGCAGTTCTGGCGCGTGCTAACCGGGCATTTCGTACACGTCGGGCTCGACCACCTCGGCTGGGACCTGCTGGCGCTTTTGATCCTGGGTGCCATCATCGAAAAAAAAGGCGCGGCCGCCTTCTGGAAAAGCCTGCTGTTTTCCTGCTCCGCAGTCAGTTTCTGGCTGATGCTGGGCCGCGCGGAAACATCGCAGTACTGCGGGCTTTCGGGCGCGCTTTCGGGGCTCCTTGCCGCCGCGGTTTTCTGCCGCTATGAAGCCACACGGAACAAGTTCTTCTTTGTGGTACTCGCGGCTGCGGCCCTCAAAATCGGCCTGGAGCTGGTGCTTCGCCAACCGGTTTTTGCAATGTCCGTGACCCCCGTGCCGGAGGCCCATCTGGTAGGCCTGGGGGCAGGACTTTTTCACTCCTTTTCCCTTATAGAAAGGAATGCTTTCTTGCCCCCCAAAAATGGCAGTGCTATTATTTAGTATAATGAAGATTATCGCGCTTGTTCTAGCTATTGTGGTGCTTGTGCCAGGCTTGGCCATGGCCTGCACTTGCTGCGCCCCGGCGCCTCATGAAAGCGCGCTGCAGATTTCAGCCGCGGCCTGTCATTGCTGTCCGGACGTTTCTGAAATCAATCGCGATGCCGGCAAAACCGAGCAGAAGCAGGCCTTCCTTATTTCGGACACGGCTGCGCTTTCT
>CAZMMY010000163.1:0-2247 GCA_964567495.1 uncultured bacterium | reverse complement strand
ACGCTGCGCCGCTCCGGCTGATTCAAACGGTGGAAGAAAATTCGGCCGCCCTTCAGGCCTCCCCTCCTGGGACGCCTGCCTTTTCCCCGCTCGTCCTTCGTATCTAGAAGCCCTCTTTTCTCGCACCGGACATTCGTCCGCCCGTTTTCTATTTCTGCAAAACAAGGAGGTGTTTCATGAGGTGCCTTTTCAGCCTGTTGTTTTTACAAATTCTTCTTTTGCCCGTGCATACCCATGCAGCCGAGCCGGCGCATGACGGACATACCGTTAAATATTATCAATGTTCCATGCATCCCTGGATCACGTCCGACAAACCCGAGAGCTGCCCGGTCTGCGGTATGAATCTGACCGCGGTGCACGAAGGCGCTGCGGGGAAAATATCTTTCGGCAGAGCCGCAATTGAGCTTAGCCCGGAGCGGCGCCAGCTAATTGGCGTGACACATGAAAAAGCGGCGGTCCGACCGCTGGTCTACAGCGTGCACAGCGTGGGCCACGTAGCCTATAACCCGGACATCGCTGCGGCCTATGCGGAATACCGCGAAGCCTACGGCGCGTGGCGCAAGGTGCGCGGCACGCCCAATGAGCGTATCCGCGAACAGGCCATGCAGCTTATGGAAATCGCGGAGCTGAAGCTCAAGCTTGCCGGTATGAGCAGTGAGCAGATGGAAAAAGTCAAGGAGGCCAGCTTCGACACGCGGGTGCTCAAGGGGTTTTTCGCGCCAACCGGCCTGATCCTGCCCGAAGGCCATATCTGGGTCGATACCGACCTGTATGAATCCGACTCTGAAATGGTTAAAGCGGGCGACCAGGTTTCCATGACATCCCCAGCGCTGCCGGGACAGATATTCAGCGGTGCCGTGCGTTTCGCGGAGCCCGTGCTGAATGAATTTCCCCGCAAGCTGCGCGTGCGCGTCGAAACCGAGCATTCCGGAAACCTCAAGGCCGGCATGGCGGTGGATCTGCGTATCAGGGTCGACCTCGGAAAAAAGCTGGCGGTGCCCGAAGCTGCGCTGCTTGAATCGGGCCACACCCAGCTGGTATTCGTCGACATGGAAGACGGAAAGATCGAGCCTCGCGAAGTCCAGGCCGGCCAGCGGGCTGACGGCTATTATGAAATCGTCGCGGGCCTGCATGAAGGCGAGAACGTCATCACGTCCGCGGCCTTTCTGATCGATTCGGAATCCAGGCTGCGCGCAGCCGCGCAGGGATTTTCCAGCCAGAACACGGAGGCGGCGCCCGCTGGCGGGCACCGGCACTAAGATGATAGAAAAAATCATCGAGTTTTCGGCGCGCAATAAATTCCTGGTGCTGATATTGACCGCGGTGCTGCTGGCCGGCGCCGTGTGGTGCGTGCAGAACATCCGGCTCGATGCGGTGCCGGACCTTTCCGATACCCAGGTCATCGTGTACTCGCGGTGGGACCGCAGCCCCGACATCCTCGAAGACCAGGTTACTTACCCTATCGTGACTGCGATGCTTGGCACGCCGCGCGTCAAGGCCGTGCGCGGTTTTTCGGATTTTGGCTACTCCTACGTGTACGTCATTTTTGAAGACGGTACCGACTTGTACTGGGCAAGGAGCCGCGTTCTGGAATACCTGAGCAAGACCCTGCCCCGTCTTCCCGAAGGCGTGAAAACCGAACTGGGTCCGGACGCGACCAGCGTAGGCTGGGTGTATCAATACGCGCTCGTGGATAAAAACGGAAAACAGAATCTGGGCGACCTGCGATCTCTCCAGGACTGGTACCTGCGTTACGCGCTGCAGTCCGTGCCGGGCGTGGCCGAAGTCGCCAGCGTGGGCGGTTTCGAAAAACAGTATCAGGTTCAGGTCAACCCCAACCGCCTCGAGTCGCTGAACGTCACACTTATGGACGTGATCAATGCGGTGAAAAAGAGCAACAACGAAACCGGCGCGCGCCTCGTGGAATATTCCGGATTCGAATTCATGGTGCGAGCGCGCGGCTACATAAAATCGAAGAAGGATCTGGAATCTATTGTGGTTCGCAGCGGCGGAAACAACATGGTGCCCGTCCTGCTGAAACACGTGGCCAAAGTCGAGTGGGGCCCGGAAATCCGCCGCGGCGTGACGGACCTGGACGGCCTGGGCGACGCTGTGGGCGGCATCGTGATCATGCGCCACGGCGAGAACGCGCTGCATGTGATCGAGCGTGTCAAGGCTAAGATAGGAGAACTGAAGCCCAGCCTGCCGGAAGGCGTGGAAATCATCGAAACTTACGACCGCTCCGGG
>CAZMMY010000162.1:0-4990 GCA_964567495.1 uncultured bacterium | reverse complement strand
GATGCGGTCGGGCGCGCCGAACCACTCGCCGAGGTAGGTAATGACTTTGTAGTCCGTGTAAAGGGTGGAGAGAAATTCACGGGCGTTCTTGCACTTGGGCAGCACATAGAACGCGCCCTCCGGCTTCCAGAGGTCGAAGCCCAGGTCGGTCAGCCCTTTATAAATGAAGTCACGGCGCTCGCGCCAGACCTCGAGCTGCTTGCGCGCGTAATCCTTCGGCGCCTTCATGGCCGCCAGCGCAAGGTCCTGCCCCACCAGGTTGGTGTTCATGCTGGTGTGGGTTTTCATTTCGCAGATGTCTTCGACGATCTTCTTGTCGGCGCTCCAGAGATAGCCCACGCGCACGCCGCACATGCAGTACGTCTTCGAGAACGAATTGACCGTGATGACGTGGTCGCCCTTTATGTGGTAGTTCTCGCGCTCGTAGATCAGGTCCTTGTATACCTCGTCAGAAACGACATACACGCCCAGCTCCTGCGTGATCTTCTCGATTTCCTTCAGGGTCTCGATAGCTTCGACGCGGCCCGTGGGGTTCGAGGGCGAATTGATCAGGACGGCCTTGCAGCCCTTGATCTTCTTTTTGAAATCGTCGAGGTCGATGCGGCCCTTGTTCAGGTCCGTGTAAACGGGCACCATACCGGCCATTTCGATGACGGGCGGATAGGAATAATAGTAGGGCCTGGGCAGCAGGACTTTCTGGCCCTTCCCCCACGCGCGAAAAATAAGGTCGAGCGCTTCGGAGGCGCCGTTAGTGATGACGAAGTTTTCCGCGGTCGAGCCGGGATATTCTTTGGCCAGAGCTTCGCGCAAATTAAGCTCGCCCTGGATAAGGCCGTAGCGCAGGTCTTTGCGGATGTTGACGTTCTGGAACATTTCGTCGGGCGGGGGCAGGTCGGGCTGGCCGGAACCGAAGGAAATGACACCCGGGCCCTGTTTACCGATGAAGTCTGCGGGGCTCTTTAATTTCAACAATTCTGCCATCACTCTGCCTTTCTCTGAATGAAGCCGCTATAGAAAGGCTGTATTCTACGCTTCCTTACTTGTAGAGACAAGGGCGATGACGGGCTGACGCCGCTGCGGGAGATTACGGTGGCGGGGGTGTCGCTCTGCTGGAACGAACGCGCCTCAAGATGCACCAATCGATCGGAACGAACCGCCTCAGGCTTACAGACTCACTTTTCATCAGGAGCTGGAATTGGACGGTGCACGATGACAAAAAGCAGCGGAAGGCGCGCGCATGAACCTGGACACGTCTCGGGGAAGCGCGGCCTGACCTCATGCCTGCCCGGTTTGCCGGACAGCGGCTCGCGCGCCGTTCCGCCGCGAAATCAAACTTCGACTTTCAATATTCCGGCTTCAGGGATTCCGGCCGCCGGAAGGCCTTCTTCAAACGCGGCATATAAATGACCGCGTATTATTTTAACGGGATAAGCGGTCAGGCCCGTCGAGCTGTCGACCGCAGTAAATTCATTTCCGTCACGGCTGAGCAGCACTTCGTACTGGCCCCAGTAAACGCGCAGCGTCCCGCCGGACGGCACTTCGGACGGCACAGCGACCGGGTACCACCTGCGGACGAAACTCTTGCCGCTATCCGGCATCACGCGCTCCGAAAGCCGCCCCATCATTAAAAAGCCGTCCCATGATTTTTCTGCCAAGCGGTTCACTGACATAAACGCCTCCCTGCCTGATAGTTTCGAGAGCGTCTGCGATAGTGTCCGCAGCCTCCTGCTTGGTCACATATCCCCTGGCGCCTGAACGCAGCGCGCGCTCCGCATAAAATGACTCTTCATAATCGGAGATGACCATGATCCACACCTGCGGAAAACGGTCCTTAACCATTTTAATCAGGCTCAGCCCGCCCGGGTCCTTCATGGCGATGTCGACGATCGCACAGTCCGGCAGCGAATGGTTTATGACTTCAAGAGCTTCAACCGCGTTTCCAGCCTCACCCACGACCTTGAAATTCTTGTTCTGCTGAATGATGACCGCCAGCCCCTGCCGCATCAACGGGTGTTTGTCCACAATCACCAGATTGAGCTGCCTGTTTATTTCCATTTTGCCCTCCGGCGTTCCGGCCCCGAAAACACAAAAGGCGTCCAACGAATATTTATTCGCTGAACGCCTTTGTTCAAATATGGAAGAACGACTTTGTTCTTCCGGCTATTTTTTAAGACAAATTCGGATTTCCGGCCTACATTTTTGCAAGAGGTGTCTTACACGCTCTCTTCAAAAGCCGACCAAGGCCGCTTTACGCAGGGAATAATTGCACAAAGCGTGCCAACCGGGAGGGATGGTGCGCAGGCTTAATCGTGTTTGCGGCCGCGGCCCTTGTGCCAGGGTTTTCCGCCGCCGGATTCACGGCCAAAGCGGGGCCTGTCTTCGTTATGAGACGGCTGACGGTCTTCATCAAAAGGCTTGCGGCCTTCGTGCCCGCCGCCGAAAGGTTTGCGTTCCCCGCCAAAAGGCTTGCGATCGCCGCCAAAATGCTTACGGCCGCCTTCACGGTTAAACTTGCCGCCGCCTCCGCCGAAACGCGGACGAAAACCGCCTTCGCGGTTCTGGCCGCCGCCATGGCGCGGGCGGAAATCACGGCCGCCGCCCTGCTGGTTATTGAGCAGCATGTCGACTTTCTTCTCCAGATAACCGACGTGCTCCTGCAGTCTTTTAAGCTGATCTGAGATCTGCTGGTGCCAGTTGTCATCCTTGTGCTGGCGGTGTGAAGCTTCCGCTTTTTCTGCTTTTTCGAGACTTTCCAAAGATTTACTCACTTGATTCTCCTTTAGGTTCTTTAGGTCTTTCGAGCGCGCGGATCTGACGGACGATGTCTTCGTCCGAATAGCCCGTGCGGTCGAGCTGGTAAATGTTGCCTTCAAATAAACAATGCCGCCAGTCGCGGGTGTGGTCGTAGTCGCGGTCCATCCTGAGAAGGATGGGAAATTCGAAACTTTCCTTCTTGAGCTCCTCAAATGCGGCTTTGATGCCGTCGATGTAGGCCTTGCGGAGGGCATCTACTGTCGTTTCGTACTCTGCCCGCTGTTCCCGCTTGCGGACCGTCGGCTTGTTCCTGCTGGCTTCTTTGGAGTACTGGCTGCGCAGGGCCTTGATTTCAGGCCGGGTGTCGATAAGCCTGCGGTTGACCATGTAAGACGGGCCGCGTCCGTCAGCGCGCCACATCTCGGTCTTCGAATCCCACTGCGCCTTGCCTAGTTTTTTAACTGACATTGGATGGTCCGGATGATTATTTCCTTGAGGGATTCGTGGGAGGATTATACCCCGGAAGTCCTTATCTGACCAGCATTTTCCGGGTCAGCTCCAGGCGGCCTTCCCACCCGGATGGAATCACGGAATTCTCAAGAAAAGAGATCCTTTTCAGGAGACCTTCGCGGTTGGCCAGCTGAATGCTCAGGCCGGGCCGGGCGTTCAGCTCCAGAATCATGGGGCCGAGGCGCGAATCGATGACGAAATCCACGCCGATATACCCGAGCCTGAAAACATCGTAAACTTTGGCTGAAATCTCCAGGATCTTTTCCCAGTGCGGGATTTTCACCCCCGCGATCGGCGACTGGGTGTCGGGATGGATGTCCACAAGCTTTCCTTTATGCACGCCGCCAAGCGTCAGGCCTTCGGCCATATCCACGCCCGTGCCCACCGCGCCCTGGTGAAGGTTTGCCCTGCCGTCGGATTCGCGGGTCGGCAGGCGCAGCATCGACATAAGCGGCACGCCCTTGAAAAGAATGACACGGATATCCGGAACCCCCTGGAAACTGATTTTCTCAAAATGATTGTCGGTGCGGACGCGGTATTCAATAAACGCGCGGTCGTCCGAACCTCCGAGCGAAAACAGGCCGGCCAGAATGTTGGAAATGTGATATTGCAGGTCCTCCATGCGGACAGCTTCCCCACTGGCCTTTTTCCAGACTTTCTCCTGCCTGTCCACCAGGATCATGATCCCGCGCCCCTCGGCGCCGCGCGCGGGCTTGACCGCGAACTCCCGCAAAAATTTCAATTCCCGCAGAATCCGCAGGTCGTAGTTTCCCTCTATTGTGAAATACAGCTCGGGCGACGGCAGGCCGTTGGCCTGGAGCAGCTCTTTGGTTTTAAGCTTGTCGTCGACCAGCGGATAAAATTTACGGGGATTGAGCGAGAGAATGTAGTCCGCGTTGCGGCGGTTCATGCCGAGCAGGCCGAATTCCGCAAGCGGATTCAGGAGGTTCATGAATGCTTCCGGGTGAGAAAGGCGCGGAAGCGCCAGATTTCCGTCAGGCGCATGCCGGTATAGCGGCCCAGAAGCAGGAGAACAGCCATGACGACCAGCAGCATTTCCGGAAAAGCGAAAATGTATTTACGCAGCCAATGGATGTTAAAAACGCAATACGTAACGATCGAGACCACCACGTTGCCCAGCGCGGTCTTGACCGCAGTCGCGGTTCCGTCTTCTACTTCCAAAACCGAGAAACGTTCGATCATCCAGGTCATGATGACCATCGGGAAAAGCGAAACATACAGGATGGAATTCAGGCCGAAGTGAAAACCGACAACCATCATCGCCAGGATCGCCAGAATGACCAGCGTCAAAATCACAGCAAGGCGCGGGATTACCAGGATTTTAAGCGAGTCCAGCATCTTGCGCACCGCCCAGCCCAAAAATGTAATGCCGAAGAGCGCAGACAGGCCCACGCCGAGTGAGACCTCGCGAAATGCGAGCGAAAGAAGAATGGGCGTAAACGTCCCGAAAGTCGGTATGCCGATCATGGTCCTGAAAAATGCGACGATCAAGGCCCCGATTGGAATCAGCAGGAGGATTTTGACCGAATTCTGAAAATGCACCGGCAGCGCGTAAAGAGACCAGGGGTTATCCAGCGGAGGGATGGTCTCCATACTTGTGATAAAAACGTATTTAAAATCTTTTAGCCCCACATGTTTCAAAAGCGCGTAATCCCCGCGGTAGAGCTCGAGATAATGCTCTGGCAGGCGGCCGAAGTTGTCGTTG
>CAZMMY010000161.1:3383-5008 GCA_964567495.1 uncultured bacterium | reverse complement strand
CCTTGCCTGTTCCTTCTTCCACAACACGCTGAAGAATGTGCCTCATAGTCGCCGCCACTTCAGGCCGGATAGCCTGGCCGCGCACCTGCGGTTTATTTTCCTTGATGACGACACCGGAGCGGTCCTCGATTTTTTCGACAATGTACGGCTTCACCAGATTGCCGCCGTTCGCAATAATCGCCATGGCAGTCGTCATCTGCAGCGCTGTGACCATGATTTCCTGGCCGATCGGAACGTTGAAAGGCGACGTCTTCGACCATTGTTTGTAAGGACGAACGAAGCCGGGGGCTTCTCCGGGAAGATCGATGCCGGTCGAACGCCCGAACCCGAAACGTTCGACGTAATTTTCATAAAGAGCGGGGTCCATACGCTGCGCGATCTTGACCGTGCCGATGTTGCTGGATTTGATAATGACTTCCTCGAAGGTCAGGGTGCCGTAGCCGTGGACGTCATGCAGGACGCGCGGGCCGTAGTCCCAGGCGCCGTTTTCGCAGAAGAAAGTGGTTTCAGGCGTGACCTTGTTTTCGTTCAGGGCCGCCGCAGCCGCGACGATCTTGAAAATCGAACCCGGTTCATACATGTCCGTGATAGCGCGTATGCGGCGCGAATCCGCCGCAGCCTTGGAAAAATGATTGGGGTCATAGGTCGGCCGGTTGGCAATAGCTACGATTTTGCCCGTGTCCGCTTCCATAATTACGGCGACTCCGCCCTTTGCTTTCCACTGTTTGAACGAACGGTCGAGAGCGCGTTCGGTTAGGTACTGGAAGTACTGGTCGATGGTCAGTGTGACTTTATGGCCGTCAAGCGCCGGTATTTCCTTGAGCTCAAAAGCCCGAATTTCCCTGCCCAGCGCGTCGCGTTTGGTATAGCGCCAGCCGGCGCGGCCTTCCAGGTCCCGGTTCAGCGCGAGTTCCACGCCTTCGAGGCCGCGATTGTCCACGTCCGTGAAGCCGAGCACCTGCGCCAGCAGGTCGCCCTGGGGATAAAAACGACGGTATTCTTTGAGGACACCGATGGCCGGCGTTTCCATCTGTTCGACTTTTTTTGATTCGTCGAGCGTGACTTTTCTTTTCAGCCAGACAAACGCCTTGTCACGCGAAAGCCTGTCTTTGACGAACGCATTGTCGAGGCCCAGGATCTCGGCGGTTTTTTTTGAAATTTCAGGGATTTCTTCTTTTGCAAGCAGCCGCGGCACGGCATAAATGGAAGGCGTGCGGAGGTTGGTAGCAAGTTCACGGCCTTCGCGGTCGACAATTGGCCCGCGGATAGGCGGAACTTCAATTTTAATACGGTGCTGTTTGTCCGCGAGCTCCATGAGCGCGGCGCGACGCACGACGGTCAGCTGGAACAGCTGGTAAGCGATAATGCAGAAAAGCGCGGCAACGAATATCTTTGCGACCCAGAAACGGCGGGGAGTAACGGTAGAGGGCATTAATTATCAGTTTTGGCCTGGGCTACGTCCACCCACTGCCCCAAAAACTGAAACATGCGGCCGGAGACCGAGGTCATCGGAACGTCCGGCGCCTTGGCGGTATCCACCTGCGGAACCGGTACCCGGACTACATGGATTTCCTTGGGAAGCGCCAAATCGAGAGAAAGGTTTTTCATTTTCTCTTCAAGAATTC
>CAZMMY010000161.1:2746-3373 GCA_964567495.1 uncultured bacterium | reverse complement strand
GGTCAACTTCGAATTTCAGCTGGCGGTATTCTTCACTCATGCGGACGAGGGCGTCAGACTTTGCATCGAGAAGATACGAGATCCTGACAAGCGAGACCTGCTCGTGGACATAGAGAAGGAGAAGCAGAGTTGCGATAGCGACTCCAAAAATTAATTTCCCCATTGAACGTATCATATTTTCTCTATGGCGCGCAGTTTAGCACTTCTCGAGCGCGGGTTCAATTGCTGTTCTTCGAATTTTTCAACAATCGGCTTCTTCGTCAAAATTTTTGCTTCGCCCGACTGCTTCCAGCCCACAAACTGGTGCTTCACGATCCTGTCTTCCAATGAATGGAACGTGATGACCGCCAGTCTTCCGCCAGGTTTCAGCCGCTTAAGGATACGCGGCAGGCCCTCTTTAAGCACGTCCAGCTCGCGGTTAACCGCGATCCTCAACGCCTGAAACACTTTTGTGGCCGGGTTGCGCCTGGCCCAGGGCGGCCTTTTGCCCTTCTCCAGCCGGAATTCGGGCGGTAAAACCTTTAAAAGAACGTTTACGAGCGACAAAGTCGTCTCGATCGGTGCGTTTTCTCGCTCGCGGCAGATCGAACGGGCAAAACTGGCCGCGCGGGGCTCTTCCCCATACGA